>CAJWOB010000447.1 GCA_913043885.1 uncultured Spirochaetaceae bacterium
CGTAAATCTCTGCGACCTTCTCGGCGATCTCTCCGTCCTCGCACGCGGCCTCGAGTGCGTAGTCGATGAGGTGGCAGGCGAGCCGCATCTGGTCTTGCTCCACCAGGGCTCTCGCTCTCGCGACGAGCGCGTGAGGGCCCCCGGCGAGGGCAGTCACCTCGCGCGCGAGCTCGGAGCGCGATGCGGGTTTGAGCTCGGAGGGGCGCCCGCTGTACCAGCCACCAAAAAATCGAATGATATTTCGAATGATGAACTCACCCTCGTCATAGATCGGCTGCAGCCACGGAGACGAAGAGCTCGGTAGCCGAACTCTGTGCACGATATCCACGTGGGGAGGGGCGCCGTCTTCCATCACCGCGAGGGTCGCCTCGACGATCGGCATCTGCTGCGCGACGTATTCAGTCACGCCACGATCATATCGCTTTCGGCTGCCTGCTCGGCTATGTTTCCCCCATGCAGGGCGAAGCGCCGCTCCCACCCGCCCGCTCGGCAACACCGGCTTGGCGGTGCCGGTGTCGGGGCTCGGCACGGCACAGGTGGGCACTCGGCTTGCCGACGAGGACGCGACGCGACGCGACTGTTCCATCGCGCCATCGACCTGGGTGTCACGTTCTTCGACACCGCGCCCGCCTACGGTGAGGCGCACCGCAAGCTGCGGCCGGTGCTTGCAGAGCGACGCCCGGAGGTCCTGTTCGCCACCAAGGCGGCGGTCGACACCGCCGTCGACGCCATCGCGAATCTCGAGCAGTCGCTACAGACGCTCGGAGTAGAGCAGGTGGACGTTGCCTACGTCCATAACATCGGCAGCCGCGATGTCGACCGGGTGCTGGCCGAGGACGGTGCCCTGGCCGGACTACGGGAAGCGCAACGGCGCGGCCTTACCCGTTTCGTGGGAGTAACGGGACACAATTGGCCGCAACAGACGGTGGGGGTGATCGAGGCGGCACCGCTGGATGTGGTGATGCTGGCTATGAACTACGCCGACCGTTACACCTACGACCTGGAAGACGCCGCGCGCCCGTTGGCTGTCGATCGCGGCGTCGGCGTGGTGGCGATGAAGGTGTTTGGCGGCGCCACCGGTATGCAGTACGACCGACCGCTGCCGGCGGCACTGGATGACACGGGCGCAGCCGACTACCCAGCGGCTACGCGCTACGCGCTCGGCCTCGCCGGCCTCGCCACGGCGGTAATCGGCACCGGCAGTCTGCAGGAACTGGAGCAGAACGTGGCGATGGCCCGCGGCTGTGCGCACGGACCGGTATTTGCCGAGGCATCCTCGGCGGCGGAGGCTGCCGGCGCCGGCCTTATCCAAGCGGGCAGGTTGCTCGCCGATCACTGGGGCGAGCACTTCGGTCCGCGATAGCCATCTGGGCACGCGGAATCACGCTCGACCTCAGATCACGGGCCTGCCAGACTCTATGGGTGGCGCAATTTTATCCGCGTCGGACCTGGAGAGGGACCGACGACGAGATAGCGTCAGTGGTAGCTCGATCTACGCACGATGGAGGACGACTTTGGGTCGTACGCACGTCATGCAAAAAGTCACACTCGGCCTGGCCGTTCTCCTGGTCTCCAGCAACCTGTTTGTAGGCGACAATCCGACCGATACGCAGGAAGACGTTCTCTGGCTGCAGGCAGCGCTGCCGGCGCTCACCGCCGCTCAGGCGCTGGGCGTCCCGACCGATCCGATCGTGTCCGCGGTGGCGGGATTCGCCACGCAGGCAATTACCCCGCTCAACGACCCCGGACTCCCTCTGACCCCGGCAGCGATGGAAGCCATCGCCTACGAAATGGACGACGCAACCGGCAACAGCGATCCCAACACCTGGTACTACCCGGCGCGCGACCTCAACTTCAATCCGGCCGACGAGACTTACTACATCCAGGACCTGTTCGCGACCGGCAACCTCGCCTTCGTCAAGTTGGATCGTTCCAACCCCGCCCGCTACATGATTACCCTCACCATCCTCGCCGGTCTGTCGACCCATGTGGAGAAGGTGGAGAAGCTGTAAGGGGTAACCGCCGACGACTGGTCGTTCGCAAATCGGGCGGACACCGCCAAGTTCGATGCGCTGACCACCACCTACTTCGATGGTCGCGTCGAGCACCGTACCCTGGTGTCGGATATCGACGACGGCAGCGCCCTGTACGACCAGGACTTCACCACCGTGCCAGCCTTTGGCGACCCGATCTACGACTACCCGGCCGATCCTGTGGATGAAGAGCCAGACACGACCGCCACGGTGCCGGCCGGCAATCTGCCATTCGCGTCCCACATCACCAGTACCGTCGACTACCCGGGCGGCTTCAAGCTCGACTACGCCACCGGGCGCGAGTTCTACAACCAGGTTCCCGATGGTGGCAACGCCGTCATCCGCCACACCAAGGGCTATCAGGCCTACTCGTGGGCGCGGGCACAGAACCACGAAGTCGGCGAGGTGGTCTCGGTCGCCTACGAGGCCGCGGACGGCTCCAAGACGCAGCGAACGCGCACCGAAGCCGACATCTCCGGGAAGCGC
>CAJWOB010000448.1 GCA_913043885.1 uncultured Spirochaetaceae bacterium
TTGCGCTTCTCCCATGTCTTGGCATCGCTCTCTGACTTCTGCTTCTCCGAGGCCAGCTGCTTGGTCTTCTCCTGCTCCACCTGCAACGCCAGCGCAGCCCCAGCGTGCGGCGACTGGCGGTAATCGCCGAACGACCGGAAGCGGGCATGTTGCTCGACGCCGAGGAGCTGAACTCCGTGGACGCCGGCAAGCTCGCGGCGATCCAGGAGGAGCTGGTGCTGGCCGCGCGCCTGCAGGAGAGCATCCTGCCGACGGAGTTCCCCACCGACCTGCCGCTGGCGCTCGCCCACAAGTACCAGCCTTTTGCGAAAATCGGCGGGGATTTCTATGGCTGGGAGCGGCTGGACCGTAGCCACCTAGGGATAGTGATCGCCGACGTGTCAGGGCACGGTCCGGCAGCGGCCTTGGTCACCGCCATGTTCAGCGTCGCGTTCGCCAACTACGCCTCCGCGTCGCCGGCGGCGACGATGAGCGCGCTCAATCACGACTTCTGTGAATCGATTCACACCGATCACTACATCACCGCGTTCTATGCCGTCATCGACACCGACACCAAGGAGATGGGCTACTGCAGCGCCGGGCATCCGAAGCAGCTTCTGTTTCGCGCCTCCGGCGAGTGCGAGGAGCTCACCAGCGACGGATTCTTCATCGGTACGCTCCCATCCACCGTGTATCGCGAGGAGCGGACCACTCTCGCAGCCGGCGACCGGTTGGTGCTGTGCACCGGCGGCATCCTGGAGGTGGAGGGGCGCGACGGGAAGCAGTTCGGGCGCGGCAATCTGCGCCGCATCGTCGAGGCCGGGCGAAAGCTCGATATCGCTTTGCTGAGCGAGTCGGTGATCTACGAAGTCGTGGTCGACTATATGGCCGCCGACAACGCCGCTGACGACCTGACGCTGCTCATCGCCGAGATCCTCGAGGGACCTGCCTCCGACGTCACTGGCGCGGCGCCCACCCAGCCGGACTATGGGCCGAGATCGAGGCCGCCCTGGTTCCACTCCTCGGCGGGCGCCTGAGACCCCGGCCCGTCGTTGGCGACACTGTTGACCGCCTGCGACACGCGACGTGTCGTCAGTGCACCTTCGGCAGCCGGTGCGAGCACGCTGGTCAGCAGCATCGGGTCTGCCATCTCCCGATCGAGCCACAGCTCGATGGCATCGGGAGCGAGCATCACCGGCATGCGGTCGTGGAGCGGAGCTACGAGCCCATTCGGGCTGGTAGTGATGATGGTGCAGCTGTCGATGCGGTCGCCGTCGGGCGGGTACCACCGGTCGTAGAGGCCGGCAAATGCCACCACCCCGGTCCCGGCGTATCCCCCCGCCGTCAACGGGCTGTCGGCGGCGGGCGAGAAGTAGTAGGGCATGCGCTCGCGCCGCGAGCTGCCGTGCTGCCACTCGTAGAAGCCGCTGGCCAGCACCAGGCAGCGTCGCTTCAGCAGCAGCCGGCGAAACGCCGGCTTTTCGGCCAGTGTCTCGGCGCGGGCGTTGATGTGGCCGCTGCGTCTCGCCGCCTCCGGCTTGCTCCAACTAGGAATGAGCCCCCAGCGAAACACGGCCGCGGTCTGTTGCAGCTCGCGGTTGGTGTGCACCACCGTCACCGGGTCGGTGGGCGCCACGTTGTAGCGTGGGGTCACGTCGGGCGGGTCGCCATGAATGGAGAACTGCTCGATCAGCTCCGTAGGGTCGGCCGTGGGTAGGTATGCGTAGCGCCCGCACATAGATGGGGTGGCTCGGGCCCCCTGCCCGGCTACAGGCCCGGCGCCATGTCGCTGTCTTTGACGGCCACGTCGTGGATGCCGCCCTCGCGCAGGCTGGTGGCCGAGACCACCGTGAGACGTGCATCGCGATGTAGTTGTTCGATCGACGTGACGCCGCAGTTGCACATCGTGGCCCGGATCTTCGCCAGCGTTTGCGTCAGGTTGTCCTTGAGCTTGCCCGCGTAGGGCACATAGCCATCGACGCCCTCTTCGAACAGGAGCCGTCCCTGGCGCGACTGAGCCGAGCCGTTCGAGCCGTTTGTGCCAAGTGCTCCGTTCGCGCCCTGATTCGCCCCCTTGCCGTCGTAGCGCTCCCAGTTGTTGGCACGTGAGGTGCCCTCCCCCCAGTACTCCTTCACGAAGTTGCCGCCCATGCGGATGCGCGGCGCCGGGCTCTCGTCGAAGCGAGCGAAGTAGCGGCCCATCATCACGAAGTCGGCACCCATCGCCAGGGCCAGGGTGATGTGGTAGTCGTGGAAGATGCCGCCGTCCGAGCAGATCGGCACGTACTCACCGGTCCGTTCGAACAGCTCGTCGCGGGCGGCGGCGACGTCGAGGACCGCGCTGGCCTGACCGCGGCCGATGCCCTTCTGTTCGCGGGTTATGCAGATCGATCCGGGGCCGACACCCACCTTGACGAAATCCGCCCCGGCGTCCGAGAGGTAGGCGAACCCGTCGCGATCGACCACGTTACCGACGCCAACCTTAACGCGGTCTCCGTAGGTCTCCTTCACGTACCGCAGACAGTCGGCCTGGT
>CAJWOB010000449.1 GCA_913043885.1 uncultured Spirochaetaceae bacterium
AAGTTGACCCGCCGTACCACCCCACACATCACGATGGTGGAGCCGGCAAGCTCGAACTGATACTTCACCGCCATGCCGGCCTTGGCGCGCCCGCCGACCAGTATTGCGGCACCGTCCTCCGACAGGTCCTGAAGACGGCAGCGCAGCCCCGGCTTCTGCTCGGGCACCTCGTTGGCATCCTCGATGCGACGGAGGGGGTAGAGCTGCCCCGCCAGGCTGGTATCTACGCGCACGGACCAGGTTATCGGTGTGGGCGACGTGGATAATCGGGTACTGCTTGCCGGAGTGGTCGTCGATGACGCGCCCGATGAACTGATAGCCGGCGTCGTTGGTGCGCCAGAATCTCATGGCCACCTTCTGGCCGGTCCAAGCGAAGCCCTCCGGCACGGCCTTGCCCTCGGGGTAGGCCAGCGCCATGTAGCGGCTCTGGTTCTCGACCAGCATGGAGCTGTAGGTACCGGCACCGGGAACGTTCAGCGAGAACTTGGTTCGAGGCGCTATGTCCTTGGTGGACTTGAGGCCGATCTTCCACTTCGGCTGCTGGAACTCGATCTTCTTGCGCAGCTCGAACATCTTGGCGATCAGGACGTTGGCCTCCATGTCGGCGCTCTGGTCCTCGCCACGGAAGCGGACGATACAGTCGCGGATACAGTGATCGAGCCGTTTGATCGACCAGAAGAGCGACGTGGGGTTCGCCATCTGACTCTGCACCGCCATGCGGGGCAGCAGGTTGATCTCCTTGAAGATGAACCCCGATTCCTTGCCCTTGGTGTAGAACTGCAGCCACGGGAAGCTGCCCCCGCCCAATCGGCGCAGGAGGATGATGCCGCCGACGAGCAGGATGGCGAGGAATGCGAGTACGATGGCCATTACTGGGCTGTCCCGGCGCGCCAATAACGCACGCGTACCTATCTTCTGCTGATACTATCGTCGCAAAGACGCAAAAAGTTTTCGAGTTTCGCTAATTGAAGATTCGGTAGTTGATACTAGACAACCGCACGAATGTAGCAAGCCCGCAGCGCGCAGACCAGCCCAGGTTGCGGGTGGTCCTCCTCGAGGCGGCGGCACTCGCTGCGGCCACGGTAATCCCCACCGTTGGGTTGGCCGCAGTTGCCGCCGATCCCGTGGAAGCCATTTCGGTGGTCGGTGCGCTGGCGATTTCCGTCGTTCAGCTGACGGTGATCGTCCTGATCATGACCCGCGCCGGGTCCCCGCGTCAGAGCTACGGGCTGCGGTTCGAGCTCGGCGAGCTGTGGCGGGCAGTGCCGGTTGCCGCCGGCGCCGTGGCGCTGCTGCTGCTCTTCGCTGCCCTTCTGCAAGGGCTGCCGGAAGGGGTGGCGGAGCAGCTGGAGCGAGGCTACCGCTGGGAGCTGCGCGGCGCCTTCCAGCTGGCGCTGGCGGCCCCGTTCCTACTGATGTCCGCCTACCGCGAGGAGCTGTTCTTCCGCGTGTTTCTGCTCACCCGGATGATCGAGCTGCGGCTGCCACCGTGGGCGTGCGTGGTGGTGTCCAGCGTGGTGTTTGCGGCCGGCCACCTCTACCAGGGGCTGTTCGCGGCGGTGGCCTCCGGGGTGCTGGGCGCCTATCTCGCCGTGGTCTACCTGCGCGGCGGCGTCGTGCACCGCGTGGCCCTGGGGCACGCCCTGTTCAACCTGGTGGTGTTGGCAGCCACCTTGTTTCCCCCTATCCCCTTCGCTACCTTCCGGGCATGAGAGGGCCTGGCGAACGGGTCACGGCGTACCGTGAGGGAGGATGGGCGCCACGCGAGGGAGCGCCCCCGCCCCTTGGGAGGGCGCATGCACCCCGCTTCGCGGTGCTGATGGCGCTGTTCGGCACGGCTGTGGCTGCAGCTGGCGTCGCGGGCGGCAATCGCGAGCCGGCGCCGGCGCCGCCGAGGGCCGAATCCCAGGAGACCGCTCCTGCGCCCGCCGCCACTCCCTCCGACGCGAATGCCCCGCCGCCGCGCACCCTCGTGGACAGCGGCGACGGCGGCTCCGACCTCGGCGTCGCCGAGGGGTTCCGCGACGAGATGACTGACCTCGGCTTCGAGCTCCCCAAGCGCAGCGTGGAGGCGATCGATTTCGAGCTGATCGACCCCGAAGGCATGCACCACAAGCTCAGCGCCTATCGCGGCAGCATCGTGTTCCTCAACTTCTGGGCGACATGGTGCGTACCGTGCCGCACCGAGATGCCGGCGATGCAGGCGGTGCACGACATCCTCCTGGCGGAGGGGACGCCGTTCCGCATGGTCGCCATCAACATGCAGGAGGCGCCGGCGGCGGTACGGGCGTTCGTCGACGAGCTGGGGCTGTCGTTCGACATCCTCATCGACGAGACCGGCAAGACCGGCGCGACCTATGCCGCTCGCACCCTGCCGATTAGCTACGTTATCGGGAAGGATGGCGCGATCCTGGCGCGCATCATCGGCATCCGCGAGTGGGCGGACCCCGTCTACGTGGATCTGTTCCAGCGGCTCGCCGCCATATAGTCGAGCACCAGTGTCCGCCAG
>CAJWOB010000450.1 GCA_913043885.1 uncultured Spirochaetaceae bacterium
CCCCACGTTGCCATAATCACCAATGTCGGCTCCGCTCATGTAGGAAGACTGGAGAGTCGCGAGCGGATTGTCATCGAGAAGTCGAAGTTGTTCCTCTACGTGCGCCCGGGCGGAAGCCTGGTGGTACCCGAGGACTCCGAGGAAGTAGGTACAACGGCCGAAGCGGCGGCCGTGGGCGTGCGCGGCAAGGTCGTGCAATTCGGCCCGCGAACGACGCCAGGCTATGGGGGAAGTGAATCGATGGGGCTGGATGGATCTCATATCCACTGGGAGGGGCTCCCGATTCACTTCCCTCTTTTTGGCTCCCACAACATTCCTGCAGTTCTGGCGGCGATAACGATCGCCCAGGCATTGGGGATGGAGCCCCATGAGATCAAAGCGGGGCTAGAGCGGGTAACCGCCATGCCCGGCCGCAGTGAGGTAATCGACGGGAAGATCACCATTCTCAACGACGCATACAACGCCAATCCCGAGTCGATGGCGGCGGCGCTCGAGTTCTTCGCCAATCTCGCAGGAGAAGGGCGGCTGGTGGCAGTGCTCGGCAGCATGCTGGAGCTCGGCGACCACTCCGAGTGCGCGCATCGCGATCTCGGCCGCCGCGCGGCCGATGCCGGGTTGGATGTGGTGTTCTTCTTTGGCGCCGAGACCGAGCCGGCGGCCAAGGAGCTCGCCGATCGAGGGTTCGGCGGCCCATCACTCTGGACCGACGACTACGACCTGCTCGCTGAGCGGGTAGCTGGAGAGGCACGCCCGGGCGACCGGGTGTTGCTGAAGGGATCGCGTGGCGTGGCGCTCGAACGATTGGTCCCGGTACTGCAGGCGGCGTAGTGATGTGGCCATCCGCGCCGACCGGCCCGCAACTGAACACCGGCATCGGCAGCATCGACACCTCGCTGCTGGCGATTGTGGTACTGCTGGCCGGCGTCGGTGCCGCGATGCTGTTCTCGGCCGCCTACCACTACGCCGGGCTGGTATTCGACGACGACCTCTACTTCATCCGTCGCCACGGCCTCTATCTGGTCGTCGGACTGCTGGCAGGAACCATCGCGGCTACCGCCCGTCTGCAGCGCATCCGCGAGCTCACGCCGCTGCTCCTAGCTGTCGCACTAGCGATGATGCTGCTGACGTTCGTCCCCGGGATTGGCGTGCGCGCCCTCGGCGCCCAGCGTTGGCTCGGCATCGCCGGCCAGACCTTCGAGCCGTCCGAGCTGGTCAAGCTGGCACTGGTGCTGTACCTGGCCCATATCTTGTCGAAGAAGGAAGAGACCCTCCGCTCACGCGCCTTCTCGTCGACGGTGCTGCCGCCGCTGCTGCTGGTTGCCGGGTTCGGTGCCCTGATCTATCTGCAGAACGACTTCTCCAGCGCGTTCTTCGTCCTGTTCCTGGCGGCGGCAATGTTCTTCGTCGCTGGCGTGCGGCTGCGCTACTTCTTCGCCCTCGGCTCGCTCAGCATCCCCCTGGGCTTGCTGCTGCTGCTGTCACGCGACCATCGCGTGCAGCGGATCATCGCTTTCGTCGACCCGGCGGTCGACCCCGCCGGCAGCGGATTCCAGGTGTTGGCGGCGCGTGCGGCCGTCAGTGGTGGAGGCATGTGGGGGCGTGGCATTGGGCAGGGCCAGGTGAAGCTCGGTGGCATCCCCGAGGCCCACTCCGATTTCGTATTCGCGGTGGTGGGTGAGGAGCTGGGGCTGGTCGGCGTATTGGCCATACTGGCGCTGTTCTGTGCGCTCGGGGTGCGTGGGTATCGCCTGGCGCGTGAGCACCCCGACCGCTATCGCGGCCTGGTTGCGTTTGGGCTTACCACAGCGTTGGTTGGCCAGGCTCTGGTGAACATGGCGGTGGTCGCAGGCCTCCTGCCAGCGACCGGCCTGCCGCTGCCGTTTGTCTCCTCCGGAGGCTCGTCGTTGCTGGTGACACTGACCATGTGCGGCCTGCTTCTGAACATCAGCCGTGCCGGAGTCAGCGCCGGTTCGGGCGCGGGTGGGCGAGCTGCGGACCCGGCCCCGGGCGGCTATCGGGAGGAGAGCTAGTATGGCGTCCCCCGCTGCCCTCATCCCGACAATCGACGGCGCGCTGCCGCGGCGACGGGACGTCGCCAGGCGCAAGGCCACGGTCCGGCGCGTCCTGCGGCTACTCATCGCCGCGTTGGCGGTCACCGCCCTGCTGCAGCTCGCCTACCACGTCGCCATCGCGCCCGGCATGCGGCTCAGCGGCATCGTCGTGGACACGCCGCTGCCGGTGTCGGAGGCCGACGTGCTGCGCATGGCTGGCATCGCCATCGGCGACCGTTTCTCGAGCCTGCGCGTAGCGGAGATCGCCTTGCGGCTGGAGTCCTTCCCCGACGTTGCCAGCGCAATCGTGACTCGTCAGTTTCCCGGCACTCTGCTGCTTACCCTCCACGCGCGAGATCCGGTGGTCGCGCTGATGGCTACCAACCAGCGCGGCAACTCGGTGACCTTTACCGTCGATGGCGATGGGGTGCTCTACCGGGCCGGTGTGCCGCCCGC
>CAJWOB010000451.1 GCA_913043885.1 uncultured Spirochaetaceae bacterium
CAGCGGCTGGGATGCCGGCTGGGGCGGGACGGCCATGGTGGCGCCGCGGCTGGAGGCGGTGCGCCCCGTACGGGCGGGCGAAGTGCTGAGCCGCGAGCACCTGCGCGCCATTCGCGCCATCACGGCAGGCGACGAGGTGCTGCTGCGCTTTGCCCGCGGCACCGTGGAGGTAACGCTGCCGGGCCGCGCCACCCAGAGCGCCGACCTCGGCGGCCAGGTGCGGGTGCGTACCAGTGCCCTGGGGGGCTCCGGCCGCACCGATGCCTTCGCCGGGGTGGCCATCGCGGAAGGAGAGGTACTGATTGAACTTCCATAGACCCAGCTGGAAGGCGCGCGCCGTGGCGGTGGCGGTAAGCGCGGTGGCGCTGATGCTGGCCGCCACCACCGCCCAGGCGGCCCCCGTAGTGCGGGTCAAGGACATCGCCTACGTGCAGGGCGTCCGGGACAACCAGCTGCTGGGCGTCGGTCTGGTAACCGGTCTGGCGGGGCAGGGCGACTCGTCCAACTCGGACGTGTTGCGTACCACGCTATCCAACCTCTACAGCCGCTTCGGCATTAGCGCCGCGCCCGAGGACATCTCCAGTAAGAACGTGGCCGTGGTTACCGTGAGCGCCGAGCTTCCCGCCTTCGTGCAGCCCGGCGACCGGGTGGACGTAACGGTCAGCAGCCTCGGCGACGCACGGGGTCTGGTGGGCGGAGTGCTGCTGCAGACGCCACTGACCGCCGCCAACGGCCAGAGCTATGCGGTGGCGCAGGGCAACCTGCTTACTGCGGGTGGCGGCGGCAGCGGTGCTGGCGTGCGCACCGTCGGCACCATCCCGAGCGGCGCCATCGTCGAGCGGCCGGTTACCGCCGAGTACGTCACAGACGGCGCGCTGAGCCTGGTGCTGCGCAACGCCGACTTCGTCACCGCCAACGCCATGGCAGAGGCGATCCGCACCGCCCTGCCCGATGTCGAGGCGCGCGCCCGGGACGCGTCCATCGTCGACGTGCAGCTGGCCGCCGGCGAGGACAGCGATGTGGTCGCCTCGATCGCGGCGCTCCAGCAGGTAACGGTCATCCCCGACACCGCCGGGCGCGTGGTCATCGACTCGCGTTCCGGCGTGGTTATCGTCGGCGACGCGGTGCGTATCGGCCGCGTGGCGGTCTCCTACCGGGACGCACAGGTGCGGGTGGGCGCTACCGCCGGCCGCTCCCGGCGCGGGGCCGGGCCGGAGACCAACTTCGTGGTCGACGACACCACCAGCGTGCAGGACTTCGTCGGCATGCTGCAGCAGATCGGACTGGAAGCGGACGCCGTTATCGGCATCATGCGGGCCATTGATAGGGCCGGCGCACTCTTCGGAACACTGGTGGTCATATGATCGACACGAACGGCGCGATTACCGTCGCACAGGCCCCCCGCGGTCCGGCTCCTAGCGGCCCTTCGCCAATCGACCGCGAGAGCCCTCTCTACAAGGCCAGCCAGGAGTTCGAGGCCATCTTCATCAAGCAGATGCTCAACGCCATGCGCAAGACCACCCTGAGCAGCGGCCTGCTCGACGGCGGACTCTCGCAGCAGGTATTCGAGGACATGCTGTACGATGAGTACGCTAAGAACATGAGCCAGTCGGCGAACTTCGGGCTCGCTGATACACTCTATCGGGCGCTCTCGTAAGGCCGTGCTCCGGCACTGCCGACCCGCCGCGTATGATTTTTCATACCGGGATACGGATCGCCGCCAACACGGACCCCTATGTTGTCACCTAACTGTCAACCATATGGGGAATTAGGTGACCGCTTCCGATGCACCACTGGTGGCACGCCTCTTGCTTGCAAGGAGGCGTGGAAGCCACGATGACACCGAGGGCGGAGCGCCAGAGTGACGAGTCTCTGGTCTCCTATTTCCGTTCGCTGCGGGGCACTCGGCTGCTCACGTTCGAGGAGGAGCTCGACCTGTCGCGCCGTATCCAGGGCGGCGACAGCGCGGCCAAGCAGCGCCTCATCGAGTCCAATCTGCGGCTGGTCATCCGGATTGCCAAGCGCTACGTCACGCCGGACGTGTCCCTCATGGACCTCATCCAAGAGGGCAACCTCGGGCTCATGAAGGCGGCGTCGCGCTACGACCACAAGCGCAAGGTCAGATTCAGCACCTACGCATCCTGGTGGATCAAGCAGTCCATCGTGCGCTCCCTGTCCAACAAGCGCCGCGTCATCCGGCTGCCACACCGCAAGGAGGAGAAGCTCCGGCGGATCAACCGTGTGTACAACTTGCTGTCGCAGTCGCTGATGCGGCCGCCCAGCAATCACGAGATCGCCGAGGAGCTGGGCACCACCAGCGAAGAGGTGGAGGTAATCCTCAGCATCTCCAACACCGTCGTGTCGCTCGACACGCCGACCGCCGACGAGGCCGGCACCCTGCAGGATCTGGTGGAGGACCCGTCCTACGACCCGGCACGCACACTGGTGCGCAAGAACCTGCGCGAGGAGACGCTGCGATTCCTGGAGACCCTGGAAGACCGCGAG
>CAJWOB010000452.1 GCA_913043885.1 uncultured Spirochaetaceae bacterium
CGACTGGACCGTGTACGCGGTCAACAACCCGCTCGAGGCCATCGCGGGCGTCACCGACGCGTGGGTCACGCTGCGCGTGGACCTGCGCCGCGTGAACGCGGGGGCCGGCGCCACCGAGCGCTGATCTCAAGGGGCTCGGGGGCTGGCCGATGCATCGCGGCGATACGCGACTGACCGGTCGGTCCAGGCTGCCCGGAGCGATGGCAGAAGCACCCGCAGTGGCCTGGAGCCACACCATCGAGGCGGGCGAGGTCTGGGTGCGGCTCGACGCGGACGGGAGCAGCGCGGCGCCGGCCCTGGTCGGCAGTGCCGCCCTTGCCGGTCTGGATGAAGCGGAATGGGGACTGGGGCGGCGGCTGGTCGACCTGTACGGCGACGGACGCCTGGTTCCGGATCCCGGGCGTGCGGCGAAACTGCTGCCGGAGGTCGGCGGCCTCCAGACCATCGAGTTCCAGCCGGCACCTGAGGCCCAGGGCACCGATCCGCGCCGGGTCGTCTGTTACGCCTACGACACTGGCGAGCGCCGGGAGGTCTGGCGCTCCGAGGTGTTCGACACGGTGCAGAATACCAACTACGTCGTCGCCGACATCGATGGCGACGGGTTCCTCGAAATCGCCTTTGCTCCCCACTACCGGGTGATCGTCCTCGACGGCCGCAGCGGCCACACCAGGCAGCTGCGGCGTATCCACGGCTACCGCAACTACGGCTTTTTCGCCACCGCCGACGTGGACGGTGACGGGCTGCTCGACTTCGTGGTGGTGGCCGATTTCGCCATGCATGTGGATGTGGTCCGGAACCTGGGCGACGGGCTTGAGCTGTTGTGGCGGCGGGATATCGAGGACAACATCCAGAGCAAGAGCCGGATCATCCGGCCCGGTCCGAACCCAGTGCTGGACATCGACGGCGATGGCCGCACGGAGATCGTGTTCAATCTGTACAACGAGCACGGTGACGAGCAGTGGCATACGGTTGCGCTCGATGCACTGAGCGGCGAGCCGGTGCTGGATCTCGAACGGCGCTATCTCCACGGGATGGCCGATGCGGACGGGGACGGCGTTCCCGAGCTGTTCGTCTCGGAATCGCGAGGACTGCTGGTGCCCGACATCGCGCCCGTCGCGTTGTTGCAGGTCAAAGGTGGGCGCGCCTCCGAGCTGTGGGCGAGCCCTGGGGCACAGTGGCTGACGGCGGCTACCGAGCTGCCCGCCACGCACTCGACCATCGTCGCCCGCGGCACCGAGGAGGCGGTGACAGCGTCGCTGACAGGCGACCGGCGCCGGGCCTTCTTCGTCCGCGATGTGGACGCGGAGGGGGAGGAGCGGCTGCGCGCCATCGCCACGCCGCGCTCCGGCC
Organism: uncultured Spirochaetaceae bacterium; assembly: GCA_913043885.1. Taxonomy (GTDB): domain Bacteria; phylum Spirochaetota; class Spirochaetia; order SZUA-6; family Bin103; genus Bin103. The sequence continues at coordinate 1,351 of CAJWOB010000452.1, forward strand.
AATCTGAGGCGGAGCAGCTCTTTGCCCTCGCGCTGCCAGCCCGTTCCCGCCTGCGGTGGCGGTCGGCGGCCGACGTCGACGGCGACGGTATCGACGAGATCCTAGTAAGCTACCTGCAGCAGGATCCTGTCGCTGCGTCTGTGGGCGCGATTGTGGGCGCGACTGCCACCGCGGTGCAGGTCAAGGGACGGACGGCGGCCGGCAGCGGCGGCACGGTGGGCCCCCCCAACCAGATCCGGCCGGTCCTTGTCGCCCCGGCCGGCGGCGGGCGACGGCCGCTGATCCTGTACGAGGGGGCCAACCACGAGGTGGTGGCGCTGGAGCCGCCCACGGAGGATGCAGGTGCCGCGGTACGGTGGCGCATGCCGGGTGCGGGAGCCGTCGTTGTCGCCGACCTCGACGGCGATGGCGCGCCGGAGATTGTGGCGGCAGACTGGGACGCGGACGGGGAAGGGGAGATGGTTGCCGGCGACCTGGATGGCCGGCCGCTGTGGCGGCGGCGCGTTCCGGGTTTTCCGGGACCACACCCACCCTGGAACTTTGGGGGCATCACCACCTGGTGGGTCGGCCACTACACCGCGGTTGACCGACAGGACGTCTGGGTGTCGGCGCGACGCAGCACGATGCACAGCGACGAGGCCTGGGTGCTGCGCGGCACCGACGGAGAGGCGCTCTGGCACCTGCGCGAAGTGCGCACCAACCAGACCGGCCCGGAGGAAAGGGGATGGGGAGCTGGGGGCTCGCTGGTGGCGTCGGCCGACGTCGACGGTGATGGCCTGGAGGACGTGATCGGGCTCTATCCCGTCAACTACATGGCCGTGCGCGGGAGCACGGGGGAGCTGATCCATTCGGTCTCGGCGGTCAGCGGGCTGTTCGAAGGGGTGTGGGGCGCCTACTGCCGCCCGCTGGTCGCCGACATGGATGGCGACGGGGCGGAAGAGCTGCTCTGGTGCGGCCCTTATCACCATGGCCTGACGACGCTGGATGCCCGGGTTCTGTGGTATCATCCCGGCGGCGCCGGCATGGCTGGTATCGGCGACGTGGACGGGGACGGCCGGATCGAGCTGGCAGTCACCGGGTGGGAGAACGGCCAGGGCCTGCGGTGCCTCGACGCGGCCACCGGACAGCAGCGATGGGACTGGCCGCTGGAGG
>CAJWOB010000453.1 GCA_913043885.1 uncultured Spirochaetaceae bacterium
GGGGGGGCACCGTCGTTCGGTGGCCAAGCTGGAGTCCCAGGTGTACGAGCCGCTGGCGGTGAGTGAGGGGACCCGCGTCCTCGAGGAGGCGGAGCAACGCTTCGAGATTGCGTCTGCCCGATGCGTACATCGCTCCGGTACATTGCAGATCGGAGATGCTGCGGTGTGGGTTGGCGTGACCGCCGCCCACCGCGACGGAGCGTTCCGTGCATGCCGCTACATCATCGACGAGATCAAAGTGCGCCTGCCGATCTGGAAGCGGGAGACCTACGGCGACGGCGACTCCGGTTGGGTGAACTGTCAGCTCCCGGAGCGTGCGGTTGGCGCTGCCGAGGAGTCAGCGGGTGACGAGTGAACGCAAGCGGTACGAGGCAGGCATCCTGCCCAGTGAGATCACGCGCAAAGAGGACTACATCAATCGGCGCGAGTTCATGCGCCGTGCCGGCACCGCGGCGGCTGGGGTTGGCGTTGCTCTGGCGGCACCTGGCTTCGTCGGGCGCGCCGAGGCGCAGCCCTCGTCGCGGACTGGCATCTATGCAGGACTGCCCGGCAGTCGCTACGACACCGACGAGCGGCAGACCCACTTCGACGACGCGACCACCTACAACAACTTCTACGAGTTTGGTGCCGGCAAGTCCGACCCGGCCCGCTTCTCCCACCAGCTGGACTACAGTCCGTGGCAGATTCGGATCGGCGGCCTGGTCTCCAACCCGGGAGTGCTCGACGTCGACGACCTGCTGTCCCGCTACCGGTCGAAGTTCGAGGAGCGCATTTACCGGCTGCGCTGCGTGGAGGCGTGGTCGATGGTCATACCTTGGGTGGGCTTCCCCCTCCACGAGCTGCTGCGCGACTACGAGCCGACCTCACGCGCCGAGTACGTGCGGTTCGAGACCTTTTGGGACCCAGACGAGATGCCGCGTGCGTCGCGTTCCATCCCCTATCCCTACGTCGAGGGGCTGCGGATGGACGAGGCCATGAACGACCTGACACTTGTGACGGTGGGCATGTATGGCGACATGTTGCGGCCCGCTAACGGGCCACCGGTACGCCTGGTGGTGCCGTGGAAGTATGGCTTCAAGAGTATCAAGTCGATTACGCGAATCGACTTCGTGTCGGAGCAGCCGACCAATACGTGGTTTGCGAGCCAACCCAACGAGTACGGCTTCTTCTCCAACGTCAACCCGGAACGCGACCACCCGCGCTGGTCGCAGCGCACCGAACGTCGCTTTGGTCAACGTGGCCGCCTGCGGACCGAGAAGTTCAATGGCTACGGCGAGTGGGTGGCAGACATGTACGAGGGCATGGACCTCGTCAACACCTACTATTAAACCGGGCCGTCGGCTACGCTCCCACGCTGTGCGGTGGCGCCAGGTGAGCGACGGGGACCACGATGAGCGGCGGTGAGCGGCCGCGCGCGAGTGGCAAGGCGGGGCGGATCAGCGCCGCCCGCATCGCCAAGCAGGCCAAGTGGCTGCTGATCACCGCCATGGCGGTGCCGGCCGCCATCGCCTACTTCCAGTACTGCCACGGCATCCCCTACTGCGAGAACGATATCGAGGCTCTCACCCTGGACACCGGACAGTGGGGGGTGCGCATGCTGATGCTGAGCCTGATGATCACCCCACTGCGCGATCTGACCGGTTGGAACTGGCTCATCACCTACCGCCGGCCGCTCGGGCTGGCGTCGTTCTACTACCTCGCCGCCCACTTCGCGGTGTTCCTGTACCTCGACTTCGCCCTCGACCTGGAGTTCATCCTGGTCGAGCTCACGACCTCGCTCTACGTGGTGGTCGGCTTCGTTGCGTTCCTGCTGTTGGTGCCGCTGGCGGTGACCTCCACTAACGGCTGGATCCGAGCGCTGGGTAAGAAGTGGCGGATACTCCACACGCTGGTGTACGGCGCGGTGTTCCTCGGCGTGCTCCACTACCTGCTGCAGATCAAGGAGATCAGCTTCTGGCTGTACCTCTACATCATCCTCGGGTCGGTGCTGCTGGCCTACCGCATCGTCAAGCCGGTGTGGCGCGCGCTTTCTGAGCGCGCTCGGACATAGCGTCGGCGTCGGCGTTCGCCGTTGACGAGCGCCGCGAGGTAAGCGTGAGCGCCGCGCGGTCGCCAGTGGAGTCAACGTCTACTTCCATCACCGTGCCCTCCACCACCGCACCGCCGAGCAACAGGCGTGCCAGCTCGTTCTGCAGGTGCTGCTGGATGGCGCGCTGCAGCGGACGGGCGCCGTACACCGGGTCGTAGCCGACGTCGGCCAGCCACTCCAACGCGGCGTCGCTGAGGCGCAGCTCGACCTTCTGCTCTGCCAACCGCGACGCCAGGCCTGCCAGCTGCAGCCGGACGATCTGCAGGATGTGCTCCCGTTCCAGACGGTTGAAGAAGATGGTGTCGTCGACCCGGTTTAGAAACTCAGGCTTGAAGCTGGCCTTCAACAGCTCCTGCACGCGATCGCGCGCCTCGTCGAGGGTGGTCGCCTGCTGGATCAACTCGCCGC
>CAJWOB010000454.1 GCA_913043885.1 uncultured Spirochaetaceae bacterium
GGGTGGAGAGCGCCAACGCCAACGGGGCGTTCTGTCTCGAGTCGAGCGCCTGTGGCGGTGGTCCCGAACTTCTCGGTGGGGATCCCGTTGCTGCTCGAGCTCCTCCAGTGCCGCTGCGTTACTACCGGCCAGCTCGAGCACCTCCGGGTAGCGCTCTCTCTCGGCGATGAACATCACCGGCTGCCCGATCTCGTGGAGGATACCCGCCAGGAATATCTCGTCGCGGCTGGTGCGTCTCGGCTGTCGCGTGGCCAGATCCTGGACGATGACTGCGATGACGATGGAGTGGCGCCAGAAATCCTGATAGAAGGGCGTCCTGCGAATGGAAGAGACCGGACGCGGTAACCAGCAGCACCAGCGTCTTGATGTTCTTGAACCCCAACATGGTGATGGCGGTGCGCAGGTCGCTGATCTCTCGCTGGCGCGCGTACAGAGCGGAATTGGCAATCTTGAGGATCTTGGCTGTGAGCCCGACGTCCACCTTGATGATCTCCTCCAGCTGAGTGAAAGAGATCTCACCCGCGCCCCTGCCCAATCCCAGGATCTTCGACGCCACCTCCGGCATCACCGGCAGATCTCTTATGTTTGCTAGGTAGTCGCTCATCAGTCTCTCCCTGGTGCTCATCCTGTGCCCGGGGCCGGTGCGATTAGCTCGCGGAGCGCTGCCCGTGGCGGTTTCCGACGAACAGGGTACGCGGAGCGGCGTTAGTCACCAAATCTTGCAGAGCGCGCCTGCCATCGCCGACTACCACGTCGATACCGGCTGCGGTCATCTGGCCGGCCGCCTCCAGTTTCGAAGCCATGCCGCCGAGGCCGGGGCGGTCGACCGTGTCGTTGGCGAGCGCCCGGATCTCCGGCGTAACCCGCTCCACCGTCGGCAGCAGGCGGCCCGCGTTGTCCAGCAACCCCGGTACGGTGGTCAAGAGCAGCGCCAGATCGACACCGAGTCTCTCGGCCACCAGGGCGGCCAGGATGTCGTTGTCAGTGAACCTCCCCGCGGCATCCAACTCTTCCTTGTTGACCAGGTCGTTCTCGTTGATGACCGGGACGATGCCACGCGCCAGATAGGCGCGCAGTACCGCCGTCACGGCGCGCTCCTCAGACGGGGAGCCGAAGTTGTAGTGGGTGAGCAAGACTTGTGCGGTCTGTACCCCATGCAGCCTGAAATAGTCGCGGTAGCAGCGCATCAGCCGCACCTGACCGATGCCGGAGAGCAGCTGCAGCTCCAGGACGTCCTGCGGTCGTTGGCTAACGCCTTCCGCCTCCATACCGGCGGCCACGGCCCCCGAGCTCACCACCAGCACCTTGGTGCCGGCAGCAAGTAGCCCTGCCAGCTCCGCACACTTGGCGCGTAGAAAGCGGTGATCGACCCGCGCGCTATCGCTCACCAGCGCGCTGCCGAACTTCACCAAGACCGTCACGGCTGGCTGCGCTGCGTCGCTGGCGCGGCAGTGTCGGCGCCTGGCCGATCGTCGGTGGGCAGATCGACGAAGTGGAAGCTGCGGCTGCCGCTGGTATAGTCCGCCACCAACTGCCCCGTACCGCGCAGCTGGTACTGATAGGTGAGAAGCCCATCGATGCCGACTGGACCGCGGGCGTGGATGCGGTTGGTGGAGATGCCCACTTCTGCACCCATGCCAAACCGGTAGCCGTCGGCGAATCGCGTAGAGGCGTTCCACATGACGCTGGCCGAATCGACCCGCTGCATGAACTCAGCGGCGGCCGCCGCGTCGGCGGTGACGATGGTGTCGGTGTGACCGCTGCCGTGGGTGTTGATGTGGGAGACGGCCTGGTCCAGATCCGCTACCACCGCCGCGGACAGGATGTAGTCGAGATACTCGGTGTCCCAGTCCGCATCGGTCGCGGGAACGGCCGCGACGATGCTCGCCACCGTCTCATCGCCTCGCAGCTCGGTGCCGGAGGCGCGCAGCCCTGCCACCACTCGTGGCAACAGCTCGGCGGCGATGTCACGGTGCACCAACAGGGTCTCGGCGGCGTTGCACACCGCCACGGTCTCGGTCTTCGAGTCCACCAGGACATCGACCGCCATCTGCAGGTTGGCATCGGCGTGGACGTATACGTGGCAGATGCCATCGGCGTGGCCCATGACCGGGATGCGGGTGGCGGCCTTGATCGACCGCACCAGCTCGTTGCCACCTCGAGGGATGATCAGATCCACCAGATCGTCGAGCTCGAGCAGCTCGGCGACATCGTCGCGTGTGGTCATCAGCCCAACCGCCCCGGCGAACGCAGGCTCGAAGCTAAGGGCGCTGCAGATACTGGCATGCAGCTGCTGGTTGGTCCGGGCAGCCTCCGAGCCACCCTTCATCACCACCGCGTTGGCCGTTTTCAGGCACAGCGATGCGATCTGCACCAGGGCGTCCGGTCGGGACTCGAACACGATACCGAGCACGCCGATTGGCCGCGCCACCCGCGTGAGCTCGAGACCGTCGTCGAGGCGGCGTCGCCACTGCGCAGCACCCACTGGATCGGC
>CAJWOB010000455.1 GCA_913043885.1 uncultured Spirochaetaceae bacterium
CAAGGCGATCGGCAGACAGCTGCGCAAGTCCAGTAGTGGCCTGATCAGCCCCAAGGCCGACCGGGTGCAGCCTGCACTGGGCAAGCTGTTCCATAGGCTGTACACGGCGCTGGGGCCGGCGCAGGAGCTGCTCCGCAGCGCCGAGTCTTCGCAGGCGCTGAAGTCGATCGTAATCGAGCACGGCATGACCGAAACCGCCCGTGAGATTGCGGCGCGGCTCTCGCCGGAAGCACTGCAACAGCGCTTCGCCGAGTCCGACGCAGAGCTCATCAGCCAGACCCAGGCGGATCTGAAGACCCTGGCCAAGGAGTTCCCCACCGACAAGGTGACGGCTATAACGGCCAACGCCTACCAGCTCGAGCGCTTGCTCGATGTGATCAACTTCGACTTCTACTTCCTGCTGAAGAAGCTCGATTCCCGCTTCCCGGAGCAGGACTACGTCTACCAGCCGCACTTCCTGCCGACGCCGGCGGCGGACGTCAGCGAAGACCTGCAGGACTTCCTCGAGCTGCTGATGCACCTCGATACCGAAGCCAACTGGGAGGACGTGCTGGACATCCTCAAGGCCTACAAAGGTGGCAGCGACGTAATCCAGCGGTCGGCGTTCCACCGCACACTGGCGATGCTCACCAAGATCAAACGGAATCGCACCTCGCTGATGATGGTGCAGCTCATCGAGAACAACCCCTTCTACAAGCCGGGGGTGACCAACCCCGAGCGGCGCAGTGCAGTGCAAGACTACGTCGGGCGATCAAGACCCAGGCTGAGCTCACCCTCACGCGACTGACCCGCGAGAAGCGAGGACAGCAGGTCGAGAAACCGATTGCAGCAGTCTTCGGGAAGGCGCTGGTACCCACGCTCGAGCACTACACCGAGAAGAACAACCTGCTGTTCAGCAAGCGCCAGATCAACGGCTACACCCACGTTGCCCAGCTCACCTATCTCCGGGCGTTCGTGCTCGGCTTCGTCACCCACGAGGTGGAGGACCTGGTCGACCTGCTTCTGGTAACTGGCAAGTGGTCGGACAACAACAACTCACGCACCCTGTCCGACGCCTACTAGACACTGGCGGTGCTGCTGGAGGAGATAGCGGAGTTCGACGAGTCGATTGGCGACGACGGCGCCCGCGGGTCTCAGCTACGCACCATTCTGGTGAAGTGCGGCCGCGCCAAGAAGTACGACCAGGCCCGACGCGCCATCGCCAAGATCAACGACGTTGCCAAGAACCTGGTTTCCGAGGGCATGACGCGGCTGCTGGTGCTATCCCGCGAATTCAAGCTCGTGGTGGAGGACGCTGCCCGTCCTGGCGGGCAGCGTCTGGTCAACTGGCCGAAGATTCGCTCCCAGTTGGCCGCCCACAGCCCACAGCCCGATGCCAACAGGCATCTTACCGCCGTCTACAAGCGGCTTTCGGCCATGTATCGGCTACTCGAGCTGATGCCCACCACCGGCGGTGGCCGCGCCGCCCAAGGCGCCGGCGCCAGCGCCACAGCCGCGCCTGCGGCCTAGCAGCGACGGCACCAGCGGATGACACGGGCTAGCCGACGCTCGCCTCGGTAGGGAGGGCGTCGACCTCACGGACGGCTGGGAGGCGGCGCAGCGCTTTGAGCAGACGCGCGAGTTGCTTCTCTCCCCCTATTTGCACGGCGAAGCTCGCCCTGACCCGCTCCTCTTCTCCGACCGTTGCGCTCGGATCGGCCACGCTGCCGCTCCGCAGCACGCCGTCTTCCTTTCCGATGGCGCGCTCGATTGCGGAGAACAGATGAGCGTCGGGCAGTGCAGACACTTCTAGCTGGAACGTCGGCCGCCGGTCGGCGTTCTGCCACACCACCTCCACGCGCCGCTCGGCAAAGTCACGGATGTTGGCCACGTTCGCACACTGGGCGCGATGTACGGTGATGCCCCGCCCGCGCGAGACGTAGCCGACTATCGGGTCACCGGACTGCGGACGGCAACAGCGGGCAGTCCGTATCAACAGGCCGGGCTCGTCTCCCTGGCGCAGTGCGATACGGGTGCGCGCCGGCTCGGCACGCCGGGCGGCGCGACGGCGACGGGGGGCGACGAGGTGGCGACGGCGCGAGAGCAGGTGCCTTGGCAACGAGGTTGCCTTCCACTCCTAGACCGGGCTCGTGCTGGGCCAGCCACTGACGGATCTTTGCACGCGCCTTCGAGGTACGCGCGTGTTGCAGCCAGCCCACATGGGGATGAGCGCGCGGGCGGGTCAGCATCTCCACCACGTTGGTGCTCTGCAGAGGGGACGACAGCGGCATGATCACCCCATTCGATTTCGCACCCTGGCAGTGGTGGCCAACATCGGTGTGTATCCGGCAGGCAAAATCTATCGGCGTGGCGCCCGCTGGCAGCTCGATGATCTGGCCCTTGGGGGTGAACACATAGATCGAATCGTGCAGCAGCTCGCTCTTGATCTCGGCCAGCAGATCCGCGCCGCCGGCGCCCGCGGCGCTGCGAGCCGAGCC
>CAJWOB010000456.1 GCA_913043885.1 uncultured Spirochaetaceae bacterium
TCATCCCCGGCGTCCACCGGCAGGGCATCTTCCGTCACTACACCGAGGGCGCCAACGACTACCTGGAAGTGCCGGGAGACGAGCTGCCCGACGTCGAGGCGGTACCGGTGGAGATGGCGGCCGGCGACGTGCTGTTCATGACCAAACTGACACCCCATGCCTCCTTCGAAAACAGCTCGGACGTGGTGCGCTGGAGCGTGGATCTCCGCTTTCAGAGTGATGCACCGTCGAACAACGTGCTCGAGGAGCCGGCGAGCTACGTGCCCGAGCGGGAGCCCATCACGATGGCGTGCTACCCGCCGGAGGCCGACTTTGTCATCAGCGACCCGAGCGCGCCGGAACGCGAGTTGGATAGCCCCGAGAAATTCGAACAGATCCGCGCCAAATACCTGAACGCGGAGGTCCATTCACCGGGCCGCGGGTGGGTCTCCATGACCAGTCGGAGGGACCCAGCCGGCGGCTATCGGCGTGGGCCCGGCGCTCGGCGTGCATCGGGTGATCGGGTCCACTAAGGGAACCGAGTACACGGCGCCGATCGAACGTGCCGACGTAGTACTGCGCAGAAAAGTGCCGCGGAGCGAGTGGCCCGGTCGTACCAGGCGTGGACGCCTCAGGCGACCTCGGCGACTCCGGTGGCGCACTCCTCACACACTGACTGTGGGATGAGCCCCCACGTCATCAGGCGATCGAACACGAAGCATCCGGCGCAGAAACCGACGAACGCCTCCAGTGAAGCGAACACCACCAGGACGCCCAACACTACGCTTGCCGCCTCTGGCGCGCCGGCCGCGAAGTGCAGCACCAGCGCGGCAGCCGAGAACACCAGGCCCACTGCTTGGGCGAAGCGCTTGGGCGGGCCGGGGACGATGCGCGGCGCGCCCAGCCGGGGCGCCACCACGCGGGTGGCGAGCTGCCCCATCGCGCTCAGGCTGGGCCCGGTCAACACGCGGGCCAGGAAGCCGCACGCCAGAAGCACGGTGAGCCACAGTTGGCCGGATACGATGATGGCCACGCTGAGGATAACCACCATGGTCGCCACCACACGGGCCGCCTTCTCGTTGACCCGCTTTGGGAAACTGAAGACCCGACGCAACGGCGGTCGGTTGTCCGCCCAGCTCGGGCTGGGTACATGCTGGCTCTGCGCCATAGCTAGGTGGGCTGGAATATACGATTCCGCGGCTGTCGGTCAACCGCCTGCCGGCCAACCATCGGCCAACGGTCAGAGCTCCTTGCGTCCGAACGAAAGCGCGGCGGCGCCGCTCAGGACGAGGACGGTGGCGAGCGCGGTGACCAACGGCCACGAGGTGCTGACGGCGACCCCGGTGAGAACGGTATCCGCCGCCGCTAGGCCGGCGAAGGTGTGGTTGGCCGCCCAGGGCCAGGCGCCGACCGACAGGAGGGAGAAGTACACACCAAGCCTGATGCCGGCGGCGCCGACCTGGCTGTTCAACGCCGCCGAGGTCAGCGTAACCGCGGCAACCAGGACCGCAGCGTAGGAGAGCCACAGACCCGTCGCCTGTGCCACCGGACCGAGCGGTGCGCCATCGAAGAACAGGGCAGTCACGATCCAGCACAGCACGGCTCCCACCGCGGCAGATGCCACGAGCAAGCCCAGCTGGGAGATCAGCTTGGCGATAACGAACCCCGCCCGCGACAGCGGCTTGCTGAGCACCAGGACGGCACTGCCCTGCTTGCGTTCGCCGGGGATGCTCCCGGCGCCGGTCACGATGAGGGCGACCAGAACGATCTGGGTCAGGTTCTTGAAGAATTGCCGGTAGGAGTCGACCAGCGTCGGCTCCGGGATCTCGATCGTAATACCATCTCCGACGAGGGATCCGACCAGAACCGGCAGCAGCAGCGCCATGATCGGGCTGGCGATGGCAAGGAAGACCATCATTCCCGGCACCACCCAGATCCGCCACGTGCGAACGATCTCGTGGAGCTCCTTGCGCGGGAAGGCGCCGGTAGCGGTCATCGGTCGGGCTCGCTCACCAGGTCCACGAACACCTCTTCCAGCGTGGGCTCCACCATCTCGAAGCTGCGGAGGGCCAGCCCGCGGGCGGCAAGTAGCGCAGGAATGCCACGCTGGGCTTCCTCCGCGTTGGAAGTGGTGAGCTCGATGATCCCCGGCCTGTCGTGCGGGGAGGTCGCCTCGCCAGCCTGGACGCTTTCCACCCACGGCAGCTGCGACAGCAGCCGGGGCAGTGGTCGCGCGTCGCCGGCTACCTCGAACCGGATGCGGCCGGCGCTGCAGCCGCTCGCTGCAATGCGGTCGGTGCTGCAGCCGCTCGAGGAGGCGCGGCCGATGCTGGAGCTTACCTTCGCGACCTCGCGCTACCACGACCTGCTGAACTTCCCGCCGCGCTCCGTCTTCGACACGCCCGTGCCCAGCAGCACGGAATAAACTACGGCGCGGCATTTCCACGACCCAGCCACGACCGCACGTCTTCACAGCT
>CAJWOB010000457.1 GCA_913043885.1 uncultured Spirochaetaceae bacterium
CCTACAGCGCACGATCGAGGCCAAGGACCTGCCGCGCGAGCCGTTCTGGCGCTTGATCGAGGCCAACCGCATCGATCAGGAGCGCACGCGCTATGAGACCTGGGAGGACGTCCGCTGGTACTGCAGCCACTCGGCCGACCCTGTCGGCCGGCTCGTGCTCGGGATCTACGGTCGGCTTGCCTCGCCAGCGCTCGTGTCGATGTCGGACAGCGTCTGCACGGGCCTTCAGCTCGTCAACTTCCTGCAGGATCCGCCGCGCGATCTCGAGCTCGGGCGCGTCTACCTCCCGCTCGAGGATCTCAGGGAGAACGAGGTGCGAACGCGCGAGCTCGGCGGCCCCGTCACCGACAGGTTCCGCTCGCTGATGCGCTTCGAGGCCGAGCGGGCGCGCGAAGCCGCCCGGGCATTGTTCGCCGGCGCCTCCGGCGACCGCGCGTCGCTGCCGAGCGCGCCCATCGATCGCGCGCAGCTCGAACAGGGCATCCCGGTGGCGGCGCTGTTTACCCAGACGCCGCTGTGCGCTTCCAGCAGCGAAGCGCGCCGGCTGGTACAGCAAGGGGGCGCTTCGATAAACGGGGAGTCCCAGAGCGATCCGGCGGCGCTGGTGGGGGTCGGCCATCTCGTCGACGGCGAGCTGCTGCTGCGCGCCGGCAAGAAGCGCTACTTCCGTCTGACCACGACGTAATCCCGTTGTGGTGCGCCGTGCCGGCGCCCGCGCCGGGTGTCCGTTGTGCGCGTTTCGCCCGCCGACCCTCGATCCCTTGACCGCTCGGATCGGCTCCTATAGGTTAAAGTGAGGGACTGAGACGAATTACAGGCCACGGCTGGTCGCGTACACGGTACTGTGTACTGCTGTGGTGCGCTCTGCCCCTTTCGATTCCTGGCCGTTACTGGAGGTGTCTTTGCCAGCGAAACGCTCCGCCGCCAAGCGGCAGCGCCAGAGTGAGGTGCGTCGTGCCCGCAACCGTGCCATCCGCAGTCGGGTACGCACTACCGTACGACGTCTGCGCGAGGGGATTGCCGCGTCCGATTCGGCAGCGGTGGTCGCCGGCGTGCCTGCGGTAACGCGAGAGCTCGACCGCGCCGTCTCCAAGGGTGTGCTCGATCGCAACACCGCAGCGCGCTACAAGGGCCGCCTGCAGCGTGCGGCACACTCCCTGCTGAGCCAGTCCACGCCAGCGGCTACCAAGGCAGCTGCCCCGGCCGCCGCAGAGGCTTCGGCGGCGACAGATGCCGCGCCCACGCCAGTGGACGGAGAAGACGCCGCCCAGGAGTAGCACGGTAGTGAGGAAGTTGACTAAGGCGGAGATCATCGAGGAGATCTACCCTGAGGTAAACGCCAGCAAGAAGAACATCCATCGGATTCTCGATCTGTTCTTCGACGCGGTGAAGACCGGGCTAGTCAACGACTGCGTTATCGAGCTGCGAGGCTTCGGCACGTTCGAAGTGAAGACGCGCAAGGGTCGTCGCGCGCGCAACCCCAAGACCGGCGAAGCGGTGGAGGTTCGCGACCATGGCGTGGCGACGTTTCGCCCCGGGCGCGAGCTGAAGCATCGCGCCTGGTCGATCCGCAGCTAGCTCCGGCGTTACCAGAGCGCCCTTTCTCGATCCATCGTGCGGAAAGATGGCCGTCGTAGTGCGCCGTCGCCGCTAGAGCAGACCGACTCCCCGCACCCCGCCGCACAGACTCGTACCACGCTGGTCAGCGTCGGGTTGGTGCTGCTGTCGGCGCTGCTGTTTGCGCTCGCCCATCCCAATCCCCTCAATCAGTGGGGCTTCTGGCCGCTGGCCTTCGTCGCCCTGACGCCGCTGTTCGTCGCCCTCCGCGGTGTCGGGTTTCTGAGGTCGTTGCTGTTCGGGGCGCTCTACGGCTTTGCCAGCTACGCCCTGTACAACTACTGGCTCGCGACCTTCCACCCGCTGGCACTCATCATCGTTCCCATCGTCTATGCCGCCTATTTCCTCGTCTTGTTCCCGCTGCTGCGCCTGGCAGATAGGTGGTTCCCCCGCTACGGCTACCTGGTGCAGATCGCGCTGTGGGTGGCCTACGAGTATCTGAAGAGCGTCGGCTTTCTTGGCTACAGCTTTGGCACCCTCGGCTATACCCAGTATCTGTGGCCGGCGTTCATCCGCGGCGCGGCCGTAACCGGCGTATGGGGCCTGTCGCTGCTGGTCGTGACCACGTCCGCCCTTCTGGCCCGGCTGGCCATCGAGTATCGACTGGCAGTGCGAGGCGCTGGGCGGGGCGCCGTGGCCGCGAAGTGGAGGCCGGTGCTGAGCGCGTTCGTGCGCGGTCAGCGGCTGCCGTTGGCGGTATTCGCCGGCCTGTTCGCTCTCAATCTCGTCTACGGCCTCGCTTCGCAGCGTGACTATACAGATGCGCGACAGTGGCGGGTCGCGCTGGTGCAGCAGAATATCGACCCGTG
>CAJWOB010000458.1 GCA_913043885.1 uncultured Spirochaetaceae bacterium
CGCCAATCGCTGAGGAGATCGTCTGGGGCGTGGCCTTTTTCGACTCGGCGGTGATGTGGCGCCGCGACGACACGCGGTGCGGCGCCGCGGCCACGCTGGTATGCCCGCAGCCCGGCGTGTTGGATCTGAGCACCGCCTCGCTGGACGACTACTATTTCAGCGTCGGAGCTGGATTCCGGTTCGCGATCCCGCAGTTCCCGATCCGCATCTATCTTGCCAAGGGATTCCAGTTCGACGACGACGGCACCTACCAGCCAAAGCCGGGGTCGTGGATCCTGGGCGACGACTTCAGCCTCGATTTCGTCATCTCACTCAGCGGGGAGGTGTTCTAGTGCGTCGCCATCGTCGGATAGCGGCGGTCATCGCGCTGACTGCGCTCACGCTGGCGGCAACCGACGCCACCGCGAAGCAGATCCCGCGGGTGGGTATCGTCGACCTGCAGCGCGTTACCACCACCTACTTCCGTGAGTCCGCCGCGCTTCGCAGCTTCGAGGACGAACGCGATCGGGTGCAGCGGGAGCGGACGCGGCTGGAGGCCGAGATCTTCGACCTCGAAGCGCGCAAGGTCGCGGCCGAGCAGGCGGACAACAACGCGCAAGCGCTGCGCATCGACGAGCAGCTGTTCGACAAGCGCCAGCACCTGCGCAACTACCTCACCGTCAAGAACCGCCAGCTGGCCGAGATGGTGAGCCGATTGGCCGAGTCGGACGAATTCTTGACCGAGATGACCACCGCCATCGAGTTCGTAGCCGAGTCCGAGGGCTACTCGATCATCCTCAACAAGGACAACGACCTGTTCCTGTTCTTCGTCCCCGAGGTCGACATTACCGACCTGGTTATCGCCGAGCTGGCAAGCCGGGCGGCCAGATAGCCCGGGAGCGGGCGCTGTCTCGTCTGCTCGCGGTCGACGTCGGTCTACGTCGCGTGGGGGTGGCGGTGAGCGATCCGACCAGGACCATCGCCTCTCCGCTGACCACTCTCCGTAACGACGGTGCAGCATCGCTGGCGGTGGCGATTGCCTCTCTCTGCCACCAGCACGGCGCCGAGGCGGTGGTCGTTGGCCTCCCAAGAACGGCCGCCCGCGGCGATACCAATGTGACGCGGAGCGCGCGTGCGCTGGGCACCCACCTCGAACGGCGCGGCCTCACCGTGTACTGGGTGGACGAGGAGCTGACCAGCGTGGAAGCGGAAGAGGTATTGGACTCCCATGGCGTGACTGCCGCCGGCAAGCGGCGCGCGCGCCAGTCTGGCGACGTCGACCGAATGGCCGCCGCCCTTATCTTGCAGCGGTACCTGGAAAGCTAGCGCCGACCCTAGGCAAACAGGTCGACGTTGCCGCCGCTGCCGCTTTCCTGATCGCCGTCAGCGGCGGCTGGCGCCGGGACCGACTGGTCGGGCGCGGCTTTGTCGGCAGGAGCGGCATCAGACACCGCCTCGTCGGGAGGCGGTGTTGCCCGAGACGGCGGAATCGGGGCCGAGTGGCTGACGGCGTCGACGTCCGACATCGAGCCAACAGTATACTTTCCCGCCAATGGCATCGCCAACCCCGATGATGGCGCAGTATCAGCGCCTCAAAGCGGAAAACCGCGACGCCATCCTATTCTTCCGGCTGGGAGACTTCTACGAGATGTTCGACGCCGACGCCCGGGAGGCGTCGGAGATCCTGGAGATCGCCCTTACCAAGCGGGGGGGAGTGCCGATGTGCGGCGTCCCCCATCACGCGTCGCGGGCCTACATCGCGCGCCTGTTGCAGGCGGGGCGGCGTGTGGCGGTCTGCGAGCAGGTCCACGTACCCGAAGATGGCGGCCTCGCCGATCGCTTGGTGGTCGAGGTGGTTACCCCGGGGACCGCCGTGGACGATGAGCTGCTCGACGGCGATGCCAACAACTTCCTGGTGGCGGTGTATGCCGACGGCGAATCGGCGGCCGTTGCGGCACTGGATGTCTCCACCTCTGAGCTGCGCGCCACCCGATTCGGCGCCAGCGAGGCGCATCGGCTCGAGGATGAGCTGGCTGCTCTGGCACCGCGTGAGCTGCTGCTCCAGGAGTCGTTGATCCACGAGCACCAGGGTTTGGCGCGCATCATCGATCAGCAGGCGGCGTCCGCCACGGTCAACCGGTTCCCGGACTGGCACCTCGACCGCGCCGCCGGCTACGACCGGCTGGTCGAGCTGCTGGGAGTGGCCAATCTTAAGGCGTTCGGTTTGGAGCGCGGCGACCCCGAGCTGGCTCCCATCGCGCTATTGCTTGGCTACGCCGAGGGCAGCGCCCGGCAGGCGCTCAACCACCTGCGCGGAGTAACGGTGTACGGCGGCGAGTCGCAGGTCGCCATCGACGAGGCCACGCAGCGCAGCCTCGAGCTGGTGCGCAATCTCGAGGATGGCAGCAGCGCCCGCACGCTGTTGTCGGTCGTGGATCACACCCGT
>CAJWOB010000459.1 GCA_913043885.1 uncultured Spirochaetaceae bacterium
CACGCACAACTTGTCCAACGGCGCATGCGCCTGCCGCAGCGGGTCCGCCTGCCGATCCGCCATCTGCTGGAGGTCGGCGAGCACCCTTATCAGCACCGCCTCGCCGGGGCTGGGTGTGTTGGCGGCTGCCCGGACGCCGGTCGGAGAGCCGAACGATCCCAGGCTGCCCGGCACCGACAGCTGGCCCAGGCCGAGCTCCACCCGGCTCAGCACCGCCCGCTCCTCGTCGTTGATCGGCCCGTCGACCTCCAGCAGATCGCGCAACCGGGCCAGCACCAGCTGCACCTCCGCCCTGCGGGTGGCGCGTGCAGCCACATCGGCGATCAGCTCGTCCCACATCCGCGCCCCGACCGGCTGCTCCAGGTCGAGCATGACGGCGAGCAGCTCGCGGGCCGTAAGCCGCGGCCGCAACGGCGCCAGCAACGCCTTAACCCGGTTCTGCTCGGCGCGGACGATCGGACCATCGGCGCGGGCGGCGGCGGACAGCAGCCGTGCCAGCGCCACGAAGAGCGGCTGCCGGAGATCCGGCTTCTGCTTGCGGCTGCGTCCGCCGGCAAGTAGATCGACGAGCCCTTGCAGAATCTGTGAGGGGTCGCTCATGGCACGGGCACCGGCTACGATTCCTCACCACAGATGATCACGTTCGACGACGTCACCCACTTCAACACCTTTGGGTACATCGCGCAGCGGCAGCTGTTCAGCGCCGACGAGGTAGCCCAGCTACGCGAGGAGTTCGACGCGGTTCTCGCCATGGACTTTCCGCAGTTCGACAATTCACAGAGCGTCGACTCCACCTACATCTGCGATCGTGCCGAGGGCCTACTGAAGACCCTTCCGGTCGACGACCGGATCTACGACATCCCTCTCAAGGTGCTGGGCCACGACTTTCAGTATGAAGGCTCCGGTGGGCATTGGCACGTGGGGGACACACCCTGGCACGGCGGCAGCGGTGTGCAGCACTGGCCGCTCCCCCACATCAAGGTGTCGCTGTACCTGGACGAGCTGAAGAAGGGAGCCGGCGAGCTGCGGGTCATCCCCGGCTCACATCGCAACTACCTGCGCCACGTCGACCCGCGCTGGGGCCACGCCCCCGACTACCTGTTCCCGCTGCGCAACCGCAATACCCACGATGACTTCCGCCCGTGGGGCCTCCGGCCGGACGAGGTGCCTCACGTCGCCATCGAGAGCGATCCCGGGGACGTGCTGATGTTCACCGAGGACATCCTGCACGCGTCATTCGGCAGCCCGCAGATGCGCCGCCAGCTCACCATCAACTTCCTTGCCTACCCCCGCAGCGACGCGCAGGTGCACGCCCTCCTCGAGAGAGTGGGTGACTCGTTGCAGGTGCCAGCCTCCTACCTGAGCTCCGATGATCCGCGTCGGGTCAAGATGGTGTCCCGCCTCGACGAGATCGGTTTCGCCCGCGCCGACGAGCTATAGCCCTGATGACGGCGCCCCTCGACTATCAACAGACGATGCGGCTGAACACGTTCGGCTTCGTCGAGCTGCGGAGGCGGCTGGACCCCGAGCTGGTCGGCGAGATCGGCGCGGCCATGGCGGCGCTGTTCGGCGACGCCGAGGCCGCCGAGATGGAGGAAGGCCTGTGGCAGGCAGCGCCGGAACTGGCGGGGCGACTGTTCGCCACGCCGGCCTTCGCCGATGTCGCCGGTAGCATCCTCGGCCACGATTTCGCCTACGTGCGCAGCAGCTGCCTCCGACTCAGCGTCGATCGATCGTGGCGCGGCGGCAGCGGGGTGTTGCGCTGGCCGGTGCCCCACATCACGCTGCTGCTGTTTCCCCGCGCAGTGGACAAGGCCTCCGGCTGCATGCGGGTGGTGCCCTTCAGCCATCAGAACTTCCTGCGCCTCCTCGATTCGCGTTGGGACCAGGCGCCGGACTACCTCTACGGGCTGCGCAACCCGGATCTCCGCTGGCAGCACAACGCCTTCGGGGTGGCCGACCAGGACATCCCCTCGTTGCCGCTGGAAAGCGAGCCGGGCGACCTGCTGGTCATTACAGAGGATGCGCTGCACGCCTCGTTCGGCCGCTCGCGCCGCGATTACCTCGCCGCCACCTTCATGGCCAATCCCCGGGACGAACACTTCTACTTCCTGCGCGAGCTGCAGGCCAGCGGTGGGGGCCTGCGACCACCGGCGGCGATGGCCGAGAGCGCACACGAATCGGTCCGACGCATGGCGCGAGGGGTGCTGGGTACACCGGCACCAGTCGCCCCGGAGCGGGCCGGGTGAGCGCCTCCCCTTCGCCGCCACCGCGCATCGGCTACGACGAGGCGATGCGCTTCAACACCTTCGGATTCCTCGGCCTGCCGGGGCTGTTCAGCCGCGAGGAGGCCCTCGCACTGCGGGAGGAGTTCGACCAGATCGTGGCCGCCGACCACCCCGACTGGGACCCCCCCAAGGG
>CAJWOB010000460.1 GCA_913043885.1 uncultured Spirochaetaceae bacterium
CTGCGACCGCCACCTCTTCGTTGCCCATCCGGTTGAGCTGATCGATCTCGGCGTTCAGCCGCGCCACCAGGTCTACCGGCAGCGCCTGGCGGACGACGAGGTAGCCGTTGAGATCGAACAGATAGCGTTGCTCGTCGGTCACCGCGGCAGCGTAGCTGATGCGCTGCGGCTAGGCTACGTTGCGGGCGATGGGTGAGAAACGGCACGTCGTGGTGAAGCACGCCACCGACCTCTGGTGCTCGACGCCGGCCAACAACGGCGCCAACGGGCCGGTGTGGCAGTGGGGGGACGAGCTGCTCGTCGGCATGACCGTCGGACACGCTCTGGTCACCGACAAGGGGCACCAGACCGACCACGACCGTGGGTTCGACTCGTGGCTGGCGCGGAGCGAGGACGGGGGCGAGACCTGGCAGTGTTGGCGGCCGGAGCACTACGCCGGCGAGAGTGTGGTGCCTCGTCCGCTGGCGGACCAACCGGACGGCTGGTGCCCGACCGGACCCGACGCCACCCTGCGGATCGAAGGCTCCGCGTATCACGGCAACGGCGCGTCGGGACGTGGCGACGCCACTCCTCGCTGGTACGGCAGCGACGATCGCGGTGCCAGCTGGCGTGGGCCGTTCACATTCGCAGGCCTGCCCGACCACGAGGAGCTGGCGGGCCTCGAGGTCACCTCCCGCACCGACTACCTCCTCGACGACGACCAGATCACCCTGTTCGGCTCGGCCCGGCGGCCGAGCGACCAGCCCAATATCAACGTCCTTATCGACGAGAAGCCGTTCGTGGCGCGCAGCACCGATGGCGGCGCCACATTCGGCTGGGTCGGCTGGATGGTGCCGTGGAGCGACACCAGCCGCGCGGTGATGCCGGCCACCGTTGCACTCGGGGGCGACGAGCTGGTGACGACGCTGCGCCGCAAGTCACCGACCGGCAACTGGATCGACTGCTACCGCTCCTCGGACGCAGGAGCGAGCTGGCGTCACGCGGCGGAGGTTACCCGCACCGAGGAGGCCAACCAGTTCAACGGCAACCCGCCGGCGCTGGTAGCCCTGGCGGGCGGGCGATTGTGTTGCGCCTACGGCAACCGATCCATGCGCGCCATCTGTGCCCGCTACAGCGACGACGCAGGCGCCTCGTGGAGCGAGCCGCAGATCGTGCGGGACGACTTCCACTCTGGCAACGGCTGGCCCGACCTCGGCTACGCGCGGCTGTTCCAGCGGAGTGACGGCCATCTTGTGGTCACCTACTTCTGGTGCACTGAGGCGCACCCGGAGACCCACATCGCGGCCAGTATCTTCGCAGCTGTGGCGCCGTAGGGATCGCTCCGGCCGCCGACCGGCGACCACGTTTGAGCCGCGCGAGCCACTGGGGTCTAATCCACCCATGATCTCCCCCGACCTCCTCGAGCAGCTCAGACAGATCGATACGCCAACACTCAGCAACGCCATCGAGAAGCTGGAGGTGCGCAGCCGCGTCTCCGGGTTCGCCAGCTCGCGGCTGCAGTCACTCACCCCGGAGCTGGGCGTGATGTGCGGCTACGTGGCCACCGCCACATCGGTGACGATGAGTCAGGAGGTGGCGCCGGCGTCCACCGACTACTACCTAGACCTGTGCGAGCAGCTGGAGCGGGTCGACGGCCCGGCGGTGGTGGTGATTCAGGAGGTCGGTCCGCACCGCGACTTCGCCTGCGTCTGCGGCGATGTGATGGCCAACATGTTCGGACGTTTCGGTGCGGTAGGCGTCGTCGCCGACGCTGCGGTACGCGATCTCGACGGCATCCGCGAGGTACCGCTACGCGTGTTCGCCACCGGACTGGTGGCCAGCCACGGCAACCTCCATTTCACCGACGTCGGCTGTCCGGTAACCGTGGAGGGCCTCCGCCTGCACCCGGGAGACCTGGTGCACGGCGATCAGAACGGGCTGATCGTGGTGCCGCAGGATGGGGCCGAGCGGCTACCCGATCTGGCGCGCGAGATCACCGAACGGGAGCAGAGCATCATCAGCACCGCCAAGGCAGGGGGCTCGATCGAAGACCTCCGCAAGCTGCGCGGCACCTAGCGCCGAGCGTCGCGGTTCGGCCCGCTAGGCGGCGCCCCGTTCTCCGAAGCGCTTGCGGGCACGTTCGCGGGCGCGGGCGGCTTCCACTTCGCGGTCCCGCGGTGGCGCGGTGGTGGTGAGGCTGTCGAGCAGCCGCGACGTGGCGGCCGCCACCTCCTCCACCGCCCGCTCGAACGGACCTTCGTTGACCATGGAGGGCTTGGTCGAGCCGCTGACCTTCCGCACGTATTGCAGCGCGGCGGCCTGTATCTCGTCGGGAGTGGCTGGCGGCGCGAAGTTATGGAGCGTCTTGATATTCCTGCACACGGTGGCCTCCGCGGCCGAGC
>CAJWOB010000461.1 GCA_913043885.1 uncultured Spirochaetaceae bacterium
CATGGAACAGGTGTGGTTCTCGGGTGCGCGCGCGGACGTCGGCGGTGGCTACGGCGAAGACGGGAACGGCAACCTACTGTCCGACATTCCCCTCGATTGGCTCGTACGTGAGGCGAGGAAGGCTGGTTTGAAGTTGGAGCCGCATCTTCGAGCGAAGCTGGATCCGGTGCCCACTGCACACCTCCATCGTTCTAGAAGGAGCTTCTACCGCCTCAAGGAGAAGTACGACCGGCCCATCGATCACGGAAGAGGCGATGTGCTCCTCCGTCGATCAGTCAAGCGGCGCTGGATCAGCCTGGGGAGTGGCTACCGTCCTCCGAATCTGCGCACCTACCTGCAACAGATAGGGGGCTGGTCCAGGGCCTTGCTCCGCTAGCGTGCCTCGGTATCCCCAGAGCGTGGCCTTCACGTACGCAACAGGTACCTGCGTGCGTCCCGGCTGCGTCATCGCACATGGAGGTTGAAGAGCGGGATGTCGACCGATCCGAAGATGCCCACCCGCCAGAACTGATGGCTCTCGGTCGTGCTCCCCACGGTGATGGTGCGGGTTGGTCCGTATTGAAATCCCGGCCGCAATCGTTACTGGCGACTCCGCAAGGCCATATGCCAGGTAGCCGCCGGGGGCGAGCATGTTCTCCAGCTTGAGCTCCGGGACGCCGTTAGCCTGGTCCACACTGAGCGCGGTGATCGCGAGCAGGGCAGCAAGATCTACCGCCACCAGGAACAGGCTGAGCGAGCTCGCATCGGCGAGCCCGGTGCTTACCGCGATACCAACGGGCGCGTGCAGCGCGCCACCGAACCCCCTGGCGTCGGCGGGCACCGTCTCGTCTGTAGCCCACTCGTACGTTGCGCCGGCTCCCACGTATGCGTTCAGTGAGATATTCAGGCGCGTGTTTCGCTTGATCGCATAGCTGCCCGTTGGCAGCACATGCGAGTCGATCACCCGCTCAACCGCCGCGGCGTCGTCGCCGCAAAGACTGAGCGGGGGCGCCTGCAGCACACCAGCCCGTGGGGTAGGCGGGCGATCTGCCTGGCGGCCGCGGCGTCGTCGGCGACTCCGGCACTCGTCGCCCAGCCCGACATCCCACCGGCCACGCCACCCGACTACACCGTCGCCTTTCTCGGCGACCAGGGCTGGGGGCTGGAGACGCGGCTTGTGTTGCGGCTGGTGGCCGCCCGCGCGCAGCTACTGGTAGTGCTGGGCGACTTTGACTACCTCGACGACCCTGCTCGGTGGGAGGCGATCCTCAGCACCGAGCTGGGCCCAGAATTCCCGGTAATCGCGGTCGTCGGTAACCACGACGTGCTGGCATGGACCGAATA
Organism: uncultured Spirochaetaceae bacterium; assembly: GCA_913043885.1. Lineage (GTDB taxonomy): Bacteria > Spirochaetota > Spirochaetia > SZUA-6 > Bin103 > Bin103. Next base: position 1,324 of record CAJWOB010000461.1, read on the forward strand.
CCAGGCCCTCCTCGAGGCTCACACGCTACGCTCCGGGGTCAGATGCCGAGGCGACATCGGCGTAAACGCGGTGTGCATCCACGGCGGCGTGCAATTCGTCACCTCCGGTGTCGGCACGCTCGGCTTCGACCACGTGCGCCACCTGCGGGAGTCGCTGGCAGGAAGAGACGCCATCTGGCGGGTCTGCGCCTGGCACAAGCCGCGGCGGCTTATGCAGGTGGGCGGCAAGCTCAACGAAGTGCCCTGGGAGGCGTACGATACCTGCCGGCGCGGAGGTGCCATCATCGCTAGTGGCCACGAGCACTCCTACTCCCGCACTTACCTGATGCGCAGCTTCGTAGGTTTGGAGTTCGAGGCGACGCCAGTGCTGCGGGTGGGGTCTGGCGCCAACTTTGCATTCGTGTCGGGCCTCGGCGGCCGCTCAGTACGGCACCAAGTGGACGCCCTGGCCGCCAACCCGTGGTGGGCGGCGGTCTACACCGCAGACCAGGGGGCCCGCCCCGGGGCGTTGTTCTGCCGCTTCAACGCCGCCGGCGAGCAACGCCGCGCGATCTGCCACTTTCGCGACATCGCCGGCAACGAGCCCGATCGCTTCGAAGTGATCAGCGAGAACTATCCGAGAAGTGGGTGAATCTAGACAACATCATGCTACAATTTAGGCACTGGAAGCACAGAATCTTAAGGCTTCCCGTGCCGATGATTAGACCGACGTGGTTGCGCGAAACGGCGCTCACAGTAAGATGACGGGAATGGGCCGCCCTACCGTTGCTAGCTGGCACGGTGCGGTGATCGCGGAGAGCGAGCACTGCGAGTACATCGGCGGCGTGCCCTTCTTCCCCCCGCAGGCGGTCAATTCCGCATACCTGCGCCCCAGCGACCACGAAACCGTGTGCGCGACCAAGGGCGTTGCCCGCTACTACGACCTGGTCGTGGACGGCCGGGTCAACCCGGCAGCCGCGTGGTACTACCCCGATCCACGCTCCGGGCATGGCCACATCCGTGACCATGTCGCGTTCTGGAACGGCGTGCGGGTCGACAACGCCGCAAGCAACGGCC
>CAJWOB010000462.1 GCA_913043885.1 uncultured Spirochaetaceae bacterium
CGCGGCACGAGCCGCAGGATCGGATAGCGCCGTCGTGGTGGCGGATGCACTGGCAGCGGCGCGATCGAGCGCCATGGCGATGGCAGCCTCAGCGACCACGGTTAGCTCGGCCACCACGTCGCCGAGCGGGGCTGCCAGGCAGTAGTCGCGGGTGGCGATGCGGAGCAGGTGCCGGCGACGCCACAGACGTAGCCTGCGCAGCCAGTCGGCGTTGTCGCTTGCGGCCGCAGCCTCGGAGGCGAGGTCGCTCCGCACCTCGCCAAGGGTGAAGGGGCGGCGCAGGTAGCGGGCATCCGCCAACCAGTCGAAGACGTCTGGCTGGCGGACCAGGTGATCGGCGAGGAACTGGCTGGTGGCCATGATGCGCAGCAGCAGAGCAAGCTCGGTCGGCTGCGTGCGCCAGCGCTGGAAAGCGGCCTCCGGGTCCTCTACCGCCGCCACGTACCGCTCCCAGTTGTTCAGGGCCCGTTGCGGTGCCGGTTGCTCGGCAAGCAGATCGCCGGCGACCACCGCAAGCTGGGCGAACGCCGCGCTATCGGTGGCCCGCGCGGCGATGGTGCGGAAGCTGGCCAGAGCCTGCCTAGGCTGCTGCATGCCCAGCCGCTGCATCGCCCTTGCGGCGGCGGGGGCGTCCTCCTCCGGCTCGGCCGCGGCGCGCAGCACCAGATCCGCCAGACTGGCCACGGACGAGGAGAGCAGCGGTGCGGCGTGGGCGGAGGCGAACTCCGCCACCCGCGCCCTTTGTAGCTCGAGCTCGACGTGCAGCTGTTGCGCTGGCGTCTGACCGCCGGCCTCCGCATAGCCGATGCGCCGCGCGAGGTGATCGAATTCCGAGTCCGCCACCGGCGGCAGGTACAGGTCCTTGGCCGAGCCCCGCAGCATCCGTAGCCCGTTGATAAGGCGTCGGAAGAAGGTGTAGCTCTCGACCAGGTGCTCGGCCTCGGCCCGCTCGAGGACGCCACTCTCCGCCATGCGCGATAGCGCGCCGCGAACGCTCGGCGTGCGCAGCGCGTCGTCGTCGTGGCCATATCGGACTTGCAGTAGCTGTACGCTGTACTCGACATCTACCAGGGTGCCCGGGCTGTACTTGGCGTTGATGCGCTCCTCGCCGTCGTAGGCAGCGACCTGTTTGGCGCGGGTATCGCGGATGCCGCTCAGGTCCAACTCGCCGGTGTAGAGCAGATGGTCGCGAACACGCTCGACCCGACGCCCGAGCTCCCGGTTGCCGGCCACCGCCCGCAGGCGGATGAGGGCAAGGCGCTCGTAGGCAAGCGCCTCCCCATCTCCGGCGTAGTACTTCGCAAACGTGTCCAGGCGCACTGCCCGCGGCCCGGACGCGCCGAACGGCCGTAACTTCAGGTCGACCTCGAAGATTCCCTGGCGCTTGGCCCGAATCGACCGCACCGTCTCGTCCACCAGCTCGACGTAGTACTCGTGATTGCTGACCCGCTGCGGCCCCGACGTATGCCCGTCGTCGGCGTACACGAAGAGCAGCTCCACGTCCGACGCGTAACCGAGCGCGCGTCCCCCGAGCTTGCCCAGGCCCAGTACTGCCATCTGGGCCGGGATGCCGGCAACCGTCAGCGGCTGCCCGAACCGCTCGCGCAAGCGCTCCGCGGCAAGCTTGAGGGCGGCTGCGACCACGGCGTCCGCCAGCACCGACAGGCGCTCGCTTAGTTCGTGCACGCCCTGATGCAGTCCCAGCAGATGCTCCAGATCGATGACGAAGATCTCGTGATCCTTGAACTCGTTGAGCGCCGCCACTCCGTCGTCGGCGTTGTCCAGGGCAATTCGCAGCCGCTGCTGGACGCTGTCATCGGGTTTCGCAGCCGACTGCGACTCGTCGCTCCTTGCCACGACCGCCAGCAGGGAGAGCGCATGCCGGGCGTCCTGGCGAATGAAGTCCTCCCACAGGTAATCGCTGGAGCCGAGCACGACGGCGAGGGCGTGCATCAGCCCCGGTTGCTCGATGAGATTCTGGTTCTGCAGTGTGGGCTCCAGCTGCTCGGCAAGCTGCTCGAAACGCAGTGAGGCTGCGTAGGGGTCGGCGGCCGCCCCGACGAAGTATCCGAACCGCTTCGTCAGGAGGACGGCGAACTCGATGCGTGCCAGCAGGGCAGGGTCGCGAATGCCCTGGTGGGAGCGGTCGGTCAGCGCGAACGTGTCGCGGACCTGACCGCGAACCGTTTGCAGGTCCATTCGCTCGACGACGATGCCACGGAGTGCAAGCGCAGCGGTGAAGGTGTAGAGGAACAGCAGCCCGTCTGCGGAGTGCACGTGCAGCAGCGTAGGCGCGGTCGCGGGCGAACCTGCGCTGTCCACGACTGCGCGCTCTGACGGCGCAACGGTGGCGGCTCCATCGG
>CAJWOB010000463.1 GCA_913043885.1 uncultured Spirochaetaceae bacterium
CCACCTCGAAGAACACCCAGCCTGCTGCCCGCTCAAGCTCCAGCAGGATGCTGCCGAGGATCAGCGGCGGGAAGCCGAAGATGATCATCAGCGTGAAGAGCAGGCCCATGCCCAGGTTCACGCGCACCGCCGTCGTGACCCTCGCGCCGAACTTGCGGTCGAAGTGCGCGTCACCGACCACTTGCGCCGCGAGCGCTGCGAGCGCCGTTCTTACTATTACTGCCATTGGCATTGCCATCGCCATTGCCGCCGTTGCCGATGAAGTCCTCGAGAGTATCGCGCATCGGTGCGGACCAGTACTCGTCGTGGCCGACGCTGAGAACGAGCTGGTAGGGCTCGACGATGCCAGGATGGAATTCCAGGTCGGAGTTGACGGCGTAGTCGAGGGCGTACCCCTCGCGCTCGCACCAGGCGATGAACGGATGTTCCCAGTGTGTCCAGCCATCTTCGCCGGCGCTGGTCGCGTTGTAGACCTGGATGCCGCCGGCCGTCCCCGATTGCTCCCTCCGCAGCTCGTAGTTGAGGGGACCGGCCCCGAACGGATCCTCCATGATCCACCGACCGGGGCCGGCAGGCCTGATCTCGGCGGTGGGCGTGAGCTCGATGCCGCCAATGTCCCGCGCGGTGGCTTCCGCGTGGAAGGCGTCGATGAAGGCGGCGGTGGGTGCGCCCGTGGCAACGATTTCTTCCCAACGCCCAGGTAGATCGAAGCAGTGGATGCCGTCGATGCCCGGCAGCCGGGCTTCCGGCCGGTCGAACGAGACCCGCCGGGCGGGGCCATCCGGACCGCGGTAGAGGTTGGCGCCACCGTACGTGTTGTAGGCGTTGCTGGTGTTGGTGGTGAGCTGGATGAGGATGCGGGCCTCAACGCCGGGTTGCGCTGGACGTACGACGAACGCCACCTCGCTCTCGCACTGCCCGTTCTCGTCTCGGAGCCGGACGCTGTAATAACCCGAACGCCAATCGGCCACGGTCGGAATGCTGACCTCCTCCGGCCAGCCGCAGCCGTGGGTGGAGGCGTCGCCGGGCACTGGGTGCGCCGCGCCCTTGATGCCGCTGCAACTCCAGACGATCTCGCGCCGGGCTCCGTGTCTGGCGACCTCGACGCCGTAGCGGTTGGAGGAAGTGGAGACGTGCAGGCCGACCGGTTCGCCGGCAGCGATGCTCAACTGGCCGGCATACGCCTCGATGTAGGTGCCGCGACGTACCATGAGGGGCAAGATCGGATCCCGCCTTCGCCACCGCAATCCACCGGATCGCCGCGCTGCAGCGCAGCCGGTATATTGTCGCCCGCAACCCTCCCTGTTGGAGACAAGCGGTGGCGGAGACACTGAAGTGGGGGATTCTCGGCTGTGGCCGGGTGGCGCGGCAGGCGGTTGGTCCCGGCATCCAGCGTTCGGCAAACGGCAACATCGTCGCGGCTGGCAGCCGCAGCCGGGAGAAAGCACGCGCGTTCGCCGCCGACTTCGGCGCGTCCCGCGCCCATGGCAGCTACGCCGACCTGATCGCCGACCCTGAGGTCGAGGCGGTGTACGTGGCGCTGCCCAACAGCATGCACTGCGCCTGGACTATCCGGGCAGCCGAGGCCGGCAAGCACGTGTTGTGCGAGAAGCCGCTGGCCGCCAATGCGGGGGAGGCGACGCAGATGGCCGCCGCCTGTCGGCGCCACGGGGTGACCCTGATGGAGGCGTTCGCCCACACCTTCCACCCGCACAACCGCATGGCCAGACGGCTCATCGAGGAAGGCCGCATCGGCCGACTCCAGCGAATTGCCGCCGTGCACTCGGGTGGGCGCCCGCCGGACGACGACGTGCGCCTGAGCGCCGAGCTGGCCGGGGGTGCGCTGATGGACAAGGGCTGCTACTGCATCAACACGGCGCGCTACCTCTTCGCCGCGGAGCCGCTGTCAGTCTACGCCACGGCCGAGTTCGGGGAGACGAGCCGCGTCGACGAACGGCTCGTGGCGACGCTCGAGTTTCCCGGTGGAGGGATCGCCCAATTCGAGACCAGTCTGACTCTCGCCGACAACCAGCAGTACTCGCAGGGCTGCGAGATCTTCGGAGAGCGCGGTCGCCTGTTCCTGCCCTACGCCTATTCCCAAGTGGCAACCTACCGATTCGGCAGAGAGGTCGAGACGGCGCTGCACATTTTCCAGGACGACATCGAGAGCCCCAGGGAGGAGAAGCTCATCTTCGACGGCGTGCACCAGTGGCACCTGCAGGTGGAGTACTTCGCCGCGCGGGTGCTGGCCGGCCTGCCTCTGGAGCTTCCGGCCGAGGACGGCGTCGCCAACATGCGGGTGATCGACGCTATCTATGACCGCGCGGGCATGAGGATGCGCGGAGCCTGAGCCGCCGCGCAT
>CAJWOB010000464.1 GCA_913043885.1 uncultured Spirochaetaceae bacterium
GCTCGCGAGCAGGAGCTGCCGATGCTGGGTATCTGCTACGGGTTCCAGGCGGCGATGGTGGAGTTCGCCCGCAACTGCTGCGATCTCGACGACGCCAACACCACCGAGAACGAGGAGTACACCGCCCATCCGGTGGTCTGCCTGCTACCGGAGCAGTACGAGATCGAGGGAATCGGCGGGACCATGCGGCTCGGTCTGCACGAGGTGAGCCTCAAGCCGGACAGCCGGGCGGCCGCCATGTACGACGCCGCAACCGCTCACGAGCGCTTCCGCCACCGCTTCGAGCTGAATCCGCTTTACCGCGCGGCGTTCGAGGAGCACGGCATGGTGTTCTCCGGATGGGCTCCCGGCCAGCCGATCATGCAGGTGGCGGAGCTAGTCGCCCACCCCTTCTACGTGGGCGTCCAGTACCATCCCGAGTTTACCAGTCGGCCGCATCGCCCCAATCCGCTGTTCCGCGAGTTGGTGGCCAGCTGTCTGCAACGCCAGCGACAACCCGAGCCCGCCCATGCCACCGCGGACTCGGCACCGGCATAGGAAGGTCCACATGGCGGTTTCCGGATCCCAGGTAACAGCAGTGGTCGGCGCCAACTGGGGCGACGAAGGCAAGGGCAAGCTCATCGACTACTTCGCCGAGCACTCCGACTACGTGGTGCGGTTTCAGGGCGGAGGCAACGCCGGCCACACGGTTATCAACGACTACGGCAAGTTCGCGCTTCACCTGGTGCCCTGCGGCGCTTTCTACCCGCACACCACCAACGTCCTCGGCCCCGGTGTGGCGGTAAACATGGAGGGTCTGCTCAAGGAGATCCGAGAGCTGACGGACCGCGGCGTCCCCAACGCCAACGTGGTGATCTCCGACCGCGCGCAGGTGGTGCTTCCCTACCACGTGCAATTCGACGAGCTCGAGGAAGGCCGCCGTGGCAAGGAGAAGTTTGGCTCCACCCAGAGCGGAATAGCCCCGTTCTACGCTGACAAGTACCTGAAGATCGGCGTGCGGGTGGCCGACCTGTTCGGGGAGGGACTTCTGCCGCGGTTACGCAACGCTCTGACGCAGAAGAACACCCTGCTCACCCACCTGTACGACGCGGACGACCACCGTTGGGAGGCAGAGTCAGTCGCCGAGGAACTGCGCGGGTTCGGCGATCGGATCCGGGACATGACCGCGGACACCACCCAGCTGCTCCACGACGCCATCGACGATGGCAAGCGGATCATGCTCGAGGGGCAGCTGGGCGCTCTCAAGGATCCTGACCACGGCATATATCCCTACTCCACCTCGTCCTCCACGCTGGCCGGATTCGCCACGGTGGGAGCGGGGGTGCCGGCGCGGACGATCGATCGCATCGTTGCGTCCGTAAAGGCCTACTCGTCGTGCGTCGGCGCCGGCCCGTTCGTGTCGGAGCTGGCCGGGTCGGAGGCAGAAGAGCTGCGCAACCGCGGTGGCGCCGAGGGCGAATTCGGCGCCACCACCGGCCGACCGCGGCGTGTCGGCTGGTTCGACGCGGTAGCCACTCGCTACGGCTGCCGGGTGCAGGGAGCTACCGAAGTCGCACTGACGTTATTGGACGTGCTGGGCTACCTCGATGAGATACCGGTGTGCGTCGCCTACCGTATCGACGGCGAGACCACCGATCAGTTTCCGGTAACCGATCGCCTCGAGCGGGCCGAGCCGGTGCTGGAGACCATGCCGGGTTGGAAGACCGACATCAGCGATGCGCGCAACTTCGAAGAGCTGCCGTCAGCAGCCCAGGACTACGTCCGCATGATCGAGCGCCAGTGCCGCGTGCGGGTCAGCTGGATATCGGTCGGGCCACACCGCGACCAGACCATCCGCATGTCTGCCTAGCGGCGGCGCGCTTCGTCAGTCGAGTGCCACGATGGCGTCGATCTCGACGCGGAAGTCCTGCATCAGGCCGGCCTCCACGGTGCTGCGTGCCGGACGCGGCTCGGGGAAGTGGGTGAGGTAGACCTCGTTCATCGCGGCGAAATCGCCCGCGTCTACCAGGTAGACGGTTACCTTGAGTACACTCGCCATGCTACCGCCGGCGGCTTCAGCTACCGTGCGCAGGTTGCTGAGCACTTGATGTACTTCCGCCTTGAATCCCCCCGGCGCCTTCTCTCCCGTCGCAGGGTCGATGCCCAGCTGGCCAGAGATGTAGAGGAGATTGCCGTGCTTGATTCCGGGGCTGTAGGGCCCACCCGGCTTGGCACCATCGGGCGGGACAATCGCTGTACGTTCCATCTGGCGGACGGTAGCAGAGGCGGGTGCCGGTGAGCGACCTCACTGCGAGCGCCGGCCTGCCCGGCGGCCCGCTGCAGGACCCCCTCCCCATCGCGCCGCTGCCGCACCCGCC
>CAJWOB010000465.1 GCA_913043885.1 uncultured Spirochaetaceae bacterium
CGGTCGGCTGAGCTTCGACCCGCGACTGCCCGACGCGTTCGAGCAGCTGACGTTCGCGCTGGTCTGGCGCGACTCGCGGGTCCGGGTGCTGGACCACAACCGCGTGGTGCTGGCGGATTCCGGGCCGGTGGACCAGGAGGACACCACCTGGGTGCAGCTGGTGGCGACCTTCCGCGGCGCTGGATCGGTGTTTCAGGAGACCCTGCTGGTTCCCCTGCGTTCCGCCAGTCGTGAGAGCGTACAGCAATCGCTCGAATTGCTGGGGCGCGTGGCGGAGATGCAGGCTACCCTGGTGCGGCGCTCTTCGGGGCTGTTCGGGAGCCGAATCGAATTCGCAGATGCCAACAGCTCGACCACGCGCGGCTACCCAGAGTCGACGGTGTCGGCATCCGCCGACGACGGAATGCGCAATCGCTACCTGCAGCCCATCGGTAACCCGCAGAACCCCATCGGCTTCATCGAGGTAGCGCGGAGTCCCGGTATCCCGGGAGAGGCAGTCGACACGTTATTTGCTCCGTTTGCCATCGCGGCGCTCGTGGCCACGGTGCTGGCAGCGATGCTGGGGCTGGTGCTCGGGCGGCGGCTCACCGCCCCGGTGGTTGGCCTGACGTCGTCGGCGGTGCGCATGGGTACCGGTGACCTGGGCGCCCGCGCCCCCGCGGCCGGCAGGGACGAGATCGGCGAGCTAGGGCGGCAATTCAACGCCATGGCGGCGCGGCTGGAGACCACCGTCGACGACCTGCGCCAGGAGCGCGACGTGCTGCGGCGCTTCATCGCGGACGCGTCGCATGAGCTGCGCACTCCGGTAACCGCACTCAAGACCTTCAACGAGCTGTTGCGCGAGGACGTGGGTCGCTCGCAGATCGATGACCACACCCGGGCAGACTTCCTCCGTGAGAGCGGGCAACAGATCGACCGTATGGAGTGGATCGTAGAGAACCTGCTTAACCTTTCGCGCCTGGAGGCCGGGGTTGCGGAGCTCAGGGGGGAGTGGACCCCGCTGGCCGACCTGATGGCGCGCGTCGCAGGCCGCTACGAGCGAATCGCCGCCAACGCCGGCAACCGGCTGCAACGGGACGTGCGACTCGATGGGGTAGAAAGCGAGATCGATCCCGCCATCATGGAGATAGCGGTCGGCAACATCATCAGCAACGCCGTGCGGTACAGCGGAGGCAAGGGAGAGATCCTACTGACCGGCCGTCTGGTGGTCGAGCCGCCAACCGGCGGGGACGAACAGCCCGCGACCGCCCCGGCGTCGGTCCCGGCCCCGGCCCCGGTGACGGCCCTGCTTACGATCCGCGATCGCGGGCCAGGAATCGACGAGGACGAGCTGCCCCACATTTTCGACCGCTTCTACCGCGGCCGCAGTGCGGGCGGCAGTGGCCTTGGGCTCGCCATCTCCCGCGCCGGCATTGCGGCGTGTGGTGGCGAGCTGAGCGCGCGCAACAGCACCGAACCGGGCTGGGGGGCGGAGTTTCAGATAACGCTACCTGCGCGCCGTGCTGCAGCCGCGGAGCACGCAGCCGCGGAGGGCTCAGGGTAGTAGGGTTTCCCCCATCAGGTAGCGGTCGCACTCCCGCGCCGCTCCCCTGCCCTCCATTATCGCCCACACCACCAGGCTGGCACCGCGCCGCACGTCGCCGGCGGCGAATACCCCTGGCACGTTGGTGGTAAAGGAGCCGTACTCTGCGCTGGCGTTGGAACGACCGTCCCGTGTTACCCCCAGCTTCTCGAGTAGCGGCTGATCCGGACCGACGAAGCCTATCGACAGCAGCAGCAGTTGGCAGGGCACGCGACGCTCGGTCCCGGTGACCGGGGACGGTCCGCCGCCCTCCTGCCATTCGACGGTGACCAGATCGGCAAACGCGAGGTTGCCGTCATCACCGGCAACTAGGCCGGCGACGGTGGTCAGATACTGCCTGGGATCTTCGCCGAACCTGGCGCGCGCCTCTTCCTGACCGTAATCGGCGAAGGAGGTGCGGCCGAACGTCGGCCACGGCTGGGAAGCGGGGAACTCCGGGACGATCTCCAGCTGTGCAATGGAGCGGCACCCCTGGCGCAGGGCGGTGCCAACGCAGTCGGTGCCTGTGTCTCCCCCACCGAGCACCAGCACGTCCTTTCCGGCGGCGTCTATCGGCGGCGACCCGTCAGCACCGGCGAGCAACCACTTGGTGCTGGCGGTCAGATAGGGCACCGCCTGGTGGACACTCGGCAGGTCGCTGCCGGGCGCGTCGAGCTGTCGCGGCGCGGTGGCACCGCAGCACAGCACCACCGCGTCATGGTCATCGACTAACTGTGCCGCCGGCAAGGTGGCGCCCACCTCCACTCCGGTGTGGAACTCCACGCCGGC
>CAJWOB010000466.1 GCA_913043885.1 uncultured Spirochaetaceae bacterium
CAGCCTTGAGCTCACCAAGCTTGGTGTGTACAACCCCGATGTTGTCATAGATCAGCGCGCGTTTTTCTCGCGGAAACGCATCCTTGTATTCGTCACTCAGGCTGTCCGTGGCTGCCCCCTCCAGGGCGTCAAGCGCCTCCCTGTATCGACCCAGTTCGAGCAGAGCTGTACCCAGGTTGTACCGGACATTCGGGTCAGTATTACCCGCCGAGAATGCCTGCTGCAACTCGTTGACCGCGGCTTTGCGAGCCCCAGCTTTCAGAAGGCGTAGTCCGCGGCGAGTAAACAAAACCGCAGTGGCGCCCGCGCGATCAACTTCATGCCATAAAGGATCAGGAAAAGTGTCGTCTCTTGGGGGCTTCAAGGCGGCCGCCTGGCGGTGTCGATCGGCAGCTTCGCACTGTTCTGCGTCGGCGCCGCGGTTCTCGGTGTCAACGGCGCCTTCGTGCAGCAGTATCGGTTTGCGGCGGCGGAGAGCGCATCGCAGCAGTTCGCCGGGCGCGCGGTCTCCCTGGTGTTGGTGGGAGGCATCGCCGGCGGCGTTCTCGGGCCGGAGGTGGCGCGGCGGACGCGGGCGCTCACCGAAACCGCGTTTGCCGGCAGCTTCCTGGCGCTGGCCGCGGTGCTCATCCTGTCGATTCTGGTCCTGAGCCAGCTGTGGCGCACCGCGCCAGCTGCGGCGGAGGCTATTGGCCCATCACCGCGGGCACCGCAATCGTCGGCCGCCACCGCGCGCCCGGGATTCGCCATCGCCATCCTCTCGGCGGCGGTGGGCTACGTGGTCATGTCGTCGGTGATGACCGCCACGCCGCTTCATCTGCGTGCCAACGGCTTCGACATCGATCAATCGGCGCTGATCATCCAGAGCCACGTCATCGCCATGTATCTGCCGTCGCTGGCCAGTGGCTACATCATGGATCGTCTCGGTGTCCCGCGCGTGGTGCTGGCCGGTGTCGTCGGCATGGGCGGGGCGGTGATCGTCGGTGCGCTGGCCAGCACCTTTGTCGGCTTCTGGACCGGCCTGGTGCTACTTGGCCTCGGCTGGAACTTCATGTTCCTCGGCGGCACCGTGCTGCTGGCGCGCACCGCCACCGGGCAGGACCGGTTCCGGCTGCAGGCGATCAACGACTTCGGCGTGTTCGGCGCGCAGGCGCTGGCGTCGTTGTCGGCAGGCACCGCACTCGCTCTGGTGGGCTGGGATCGCCTCAATCTCGGCCTGCTGCCGGCGCTCGGCGTGGTGGCCGTAGTTGTGGCACTGCGCCGCCACTCGCTGCGCCCAGCGACGTCGACCTGACGCGCCCGGCATCGGTCGCCGTCGGGTGGCAGCGGGCGCGTACGGCGGTGTATCTGGAGACTGAGACCGAGCGCAACGTCGCCTTCTACGAGCGCTTCGGGTTCCGCGTCGTGGATAGGGTGCAGCCGCCGATAGTCACCCTGACCCTGTGGGGGAGGTCGTGCGAACCCGCTATGCTCGGGAGATAGCGTGCTGTTCTACGACGACTTCCGCTCCTACGTCGCCGCCCAGACCCGGTTGCTCGACGATCTCGAGGCAGCCAACATCCCGGAGGTGGGCGTCATCGTCGACGTCTTCGGGCCGGCGGAAAACCAGGACATGGCGGCCAACCCGGGCCGCCACTCGGTGACACAACGCGTCCCAGAGCTCATGGTCGATTGTGCCGGCATCGATGGCGACCGCCATCGCGGGCTCACTCGCCCGTCGACCACGCGCGAGGGCGCGCTCTACCGCAATACGGCGGTGGCGATCGCCAATCGTCGCCAGCTGTTTGCCGTATCCCCCCACGAGTGCCAGCTCCTCAGCCAGAAGCTGCAGGTGGAGGTAACCCCGCAGCTTCTCGGCGCCAACCTCTGCATCGCGCGCCGCGACGGGGAGGAGTTCTATCTGTCCGACATCCCCACGAACACCTACCGGGTGATCGGTGATCCGGACGCGGCGGAGATGCCGCGCCCGCCGGTGGCCACCCTCATCCAGTACCTGCAGCAGAAGGGCTGTTCCCGGACCGGGCGCGCTCTCGCCACCGCCTACGACGACGGCGACCTCACCGAGCGCTTCGTGGACAACGCCGAGTTTCGGCGTGGCATCCTGTGCGGAGTGGAGTACCCCGCCGACCAGCCGACTGCGCTGCGTGCCGGTCAGCTGGTGTTCTTCAAGTTCCCGGTCGGCGCCTGCTACTGATGCGCGGGCGGGCGCCATGCCGTCTGGTGCCCGCCGAGGGTAACTCCCATCGATAGCGTCACCTGGAAGCGCTCCAGCGGGTAATTCTGGAAGTCGGTGCCGGGGGCGGCGACAGCGTCGGCGTGTAGCTGAACCGGGAAGAGACCAGGA
>CAJWOB010000467.1 GCA_913043885.1 uncultured Spirochaetaceae bacterium
TCGACGTTCAGTTTGACGAAGACAACCTGCCGCCGATTTACAACGCCGTGAAGATCGAGAGCGAGATCAAGGGCGTTAAGCTCAATCTGACTGGCGAGATTCAGCAGCACCTTGGCGGCGGTCGAGTTCGCTGTGTGGCTCTTGGTAGTACCGAAGGTATGGTGCGAGGCCAAGATGTGATCGACACGGGTGCCCCAGTCTCCGTTCCCGTTGGCGACAAGACGCTTGGCCTGCGTGCCCTTACCGGCCCCAGGCGCACCGAGCAGCATCAGCTTCATGCACGCCTCCGGGTACCCTTCGTGCGGGGACCGCTGGCGCCGCCGAAACCCTCGTAGTTTCGGGTAATCAAATGACTCTCGATCTGCTGCACGGTGTCGAGAGCCACGGCCACGACGATGAGCAGAGAGGTGCCTCCGAAATAGAAGGGCACGTTGAAGTCACTCTGCAAGAACGTCGGAAGGACGCAGACAGCAGACATGTAGATCGAGCCACCGAGCGTGATGCGCGTCAGCACCTTGTCGATGTGCTCGGCAGTGCGCTTGCCCGCCCGAATCCCGGGTATAAAGCCACCGAACTTCTTCATGTTGTCGGCGACCTCAACCGGGTTGAAGGTGATCGCGACGTAGAAGTAGGTGAACCCGACGATGAGCAGGAAGTACACGATCATGTAGATCGGGCTGTCACCGTTGGTGAGGTTGTTGCTGATCCACACGACCCACGGGGCGGCGGTCTCCCCCGCGGCGGGCTGGTTGAACTGGGCGATGAGCGCCGGGATGTACAGCAGCGACGACGCGAAGATGACGGGCACAACACCGGCCATGTTGACCTTGATCGGGATGTACGTGTTGGTTCCGCCATAGGTGCGGCGGCCCACCATCCGCTTGGCGTACTGCACCGGGATGCGGCGCTGGGACTGTTCGACGAACACCACAAGGCCGACGACCACGATGCCGACGGCGACGACGAGCAAGAACGTCTCGAACCCACGCGACTGCCAGATCGCCCACAGCGAGGCCGGGAAGGCGGCAGCGATGGAAGTGAAGATGAGGATCGACATCCCGTTGCCGATACCGCGCTCGGTGACGAGCTCGGCGAACCACATGATGAGGCCGGTACCTGCGGTCATCGTGATGATCATGAGCAACTGCGCCCACCACGCGTCGTTGGTCAGCAGCTGCTGGCACTCCGGCACGTTCGACGTTCCGAACAGCTGACCGCTGCGGGCAACGGTGACCAGGGTCGTCGACTGCAGGAGCGCGAGCGCGATAGTCAGGTAGCGGGTGTACTGCGTGAGCTTGGCCTGCCCCGCCTGCCCCTCTTTGCGGAGCTGTTCGAAGCGCGGGATCACCACGCCGAGCAGCTGCACGATGATGCTGGCGGTGATGTACGGCATGACGCCGACGGCGAACACCGACAGCTGCAGCAGCGCGCCGCCGGAGAACAGGTTGATCAGCGAATAGATCTGCCCGGACTCACCGCCGGTGGCCTGGGTGATGTGGGTGTCGAAGACCGAGGTCGCCGTGGGGCCCTCGAGGGCCGCGCAGGCGATGGAGACGAAGGGTCCTTCGCGGTCGCTGTGGCGGTGGATGAGCCGCGCGATGGCGCTCTTGCCCGCGCTGCGCTCCCCGACGAGGAGCGCCGCCGTCCGGGCCGTGGCCAGGCGCTCGACGTGGTCGAGGAGGTCCAGGGTCACCGGGTCGTGCGCGTCGATGACGGTCTGGTCCAGGGCCCGAGGGATCCGGGGCGGCGGCGTGGCGAAGCCCTCGTCGCTGCGCTGGGCCTCGGCGAGGGCCTCGCGGGCGGACCGGAGGAGCCGCTCGGGGCTCTCGCCGTGGTTGGGCGCGATGGCCAGGACCACGACGAGGTTGGCGGTGCCCAGGCCCGCCATCACGATCCAGATGACTGCCGGGTTGAGATAGGCGCGAGGATGGAAAGCTCTGAACGACGTCAGTGGCGCCAGCACGCACCCGATCAGCACGCTGGTCATCTTCAGCCGCTTGGGCCCCTTCATCTGGGCGCCGTGGCTCTTAGCCACTTCGATCACCACCTCGGCGGCCCGCTTCAGGCCGCTGACGTTCTCCAAGAGCTTCGGGATGATCACCGCTGTGGCCAGCTCCAGGTCCTCCTTCTGGAACTTGTCCATGATCCAGATCACCATGTCGTCGAAGTTGCTCGGGTTCAACTCCACGGCCGTGCCATCGATCCCCTGCGACCCTACGTAGTCGTTGTGCACGTCCTTCAGAGGGGTCTCCGCGCAGTACTCGGCTTTCCCGGCATCGTTCTTCCGTCCAAGCTCTTCCATCTTCCGCTCCACTGCCGCTAGGATCTCCAGCAAGATGTCCG
>CAJWOB010000468.1 GCA_913043885.1 uncultured Spirochaetaceae bacterium
GTGCGCCCACACCGATCATCAGCGGGGAACCACGACGGGCTGCCACAAGCACGCCGTGTTCCTTTTCGCATATCACCGCGATGGCATAGGCGCCTTCTACACGACGCAGTGCTGCCCGCACAGCAGCAGCCTCTGCTGCTTCAGCCGCATCTACCTCAGGACGCGCTCCGAAATCCTTCGAATAATCCGGGGCGGTTGTTGGCTCGTCCGGCTTAGGCGGTGGCCATGTCACCTCACCCTGATGTGTAACGAGCGCACCACGAATGACTTCGTTCTCAAGATCGACATCGAAAGCCTCTACGCCGCCAAGCTCGTCCAACATTGCTGCGCATGCATTTCCGTACAGGCGACTGGAGAGGGATGGCATGCGGCCAGGCAGATCGGTGTAACCAAGAACGGTCACCCCATAATGGTCGACCACATTGCCCGGATCGGTGACTGCGCAGTTGCCTCCCCGCTCAGCGGCGAGATCGACGATGACCGAACCTTCCTTCATCGACTCGACCATGCCGGAAGTGATCAGAACTGGCGCATCACGGCCTGGAATCATTGCTGTTGTCACGATGATGTCGACCTCGATCGTGCTGCCAAGCAGACGCCGGGCTTCTCCGGCGCGGATCTCGCCAACCTCGTCAACGAGGCGGCGCTGCTTGCGGCGCGGGAAAACAAAGAGAAGGTCACTGGCATAGATCTCAGCGAGGCGCGCGACAAAGTCATGATGGGCGTCGCGAAGCGGTCCCGCGTGATGACGGAGGAGGAGCGCAGGCTCACCGCCGTTCACGAGGCGGGACACGCTCTGCTGACGCTGAAGCTCGAGGACGCCGCCCACCTCGATAAGGTCACCATCATCCCACGCGGCCGCGCTGCTGGTTTCACCGCGCAGCTGCCTGAGGAGAACTCCGGCCACAAGCGCAAGCGCCACCTGATGGCCGAGATCACCGTGCTGATGGGCGGCTATGCCGCGGAGCTCATCAAGTTCGGTGAGACCAACCCCGGCGCGCAGCAGGACATCGAGATGGCTACCAACTATGCGCGGCAGATGGTGAGCCAGTGGGGGATGGGGAGCAGCAAGCTGGGTCCGGTCGCCTACGGGCGCAAGGAAGAGCCGATCTTCCTCGGCAAAGAGATTGCCACCCATCAGGATTACTCGGAGGACACCGCGCGCCAGATCGACACCGAGGTCAAGCAGATTGTCGAAGGACGTCTCATGCTCGCCGGTCAGATTCTCAAGGAGAGCGAGGACAAGCTCGACGAGCTTACCGAGCTGCTCCTCGAGAAGGAGACCGTCGACGACCGCGAGATCACCGAGCATCTGGGCCTCCCACCACAGCAGCACGCGGAGAAGCTCGAAGATGGCGAAAACTCGGCGCCGCAGACGGAGTCAGCCGACGACCAGGAGGTCATCGAGCAGCCTGGTCGCCCGCCAACGGTCGACTCCGGCCCCGAACCAGAAGCGACCTGAGCTCCGCCTAGAGAGGCGCGTGACGTGGCCTTCCTCCGTGGCAGCGGCGCTGGCGCTAGCGCTGGTGCTCGTCGTCGACGCGGTCGGCCAGGAGGGCGACCGTGGTGCGTGGAACGGTGTTCGCGCGGCCGCACAGCTGGCGGCCGAGGGCCATCGGCAATCGGCACAGAGAGTGCTGACGGTCGCGCTGGAACTGGATCCCACCTCATCGGAAGCCCTGCTCCTGTCCGCGCAATGGCAGGCAGACGAACGCGCCGCCACGGGCGGCACGCGTGAGCTGCTGGAGCGCGCCGTTGCCGCCGCTTCCTGGGTGGAGACGAGCCCGCTCGTGGCTGCGCAGCTTCTGGCAACGATCTATGTTCGCACCCGCGAGCCGGCGCGCGCTGTCGCGATGCTCCGCCCCCTCCTCGAGTATCCGCTAATACAACAGCCGCAGCTGCGCGCCGCGGCCGCCACTACCCTGGCACGCGCCCACCTCGCCGCCGGCGAACCGCGAGAGGCGGGACGGGTGGCCCAGGGGGGCCTGCTGCTGGCCCCGTCCGACGTCGAGCTCCACCTGGCCGCGGCGGCGGCTGCCGACGACATCGGTGGCCCCGCGGCGGCGACGGCGCAGCTAGAGCTGGCGGCCCTCGCGGCGCCGGAGGACCGGCGGCTGCGGCTGGCACTGGCTGCCGCGCGGGCGCGAACGGACGACGATGGAACGGTTCCGGTCGGCGAGGCGGTGGCGCTCGCGCCGCTGCTGCCGCAGGTTCGGGCCACGGCGCTCCGCTTGTCGCCCCCGCGCCAAGCCCGCGCGGTCGCGCAGCAGCTCCAGGCCCCGACCGCCTTGGCGGACTTGTGTACGCAGCGCAGCGAGTAGGCTCGCACACAACTT
>CAJWOB010000469.1 GCA_913043885.1 uncultured Spirochaetaceae bacterium
GGCGGGACGGCTACACCTCGATCTACTGCTCTACGGCCACGAGCCGGCGGGTGCGCTGGTGCCCACCATCGGCCAGTATCCCGCCTTCGGCAGCGAAAGCGCACCGATCATCCGCTTCCTCGACTCACTCGGTCTGCACGATCAGGCGCGGCGGTCACTCCAGTTCTTCCTCGAAAAGCAGCAGGCGGACGGCAAGATGCAGAACTACGGTAGCGTGGAGTTGGAGACCGGTTGCGTGCTGTGGTTGCTCGGCGAGCACTTTCGCCACACCGCGGACCGGGCGTGGGTGCAGCAGATACGGCCGCAACTGGAGCTGGCGTGCGACTACCTCCAGACCCAGCTCCGCGCGGAGCGGCGGGAGGAGCTACGCGGCCGCGGCTTCGGCATGCTGCCGGGCCCCGTGGCCGACGACCCGGACGCCGAGCGCTACTTCATGAACAGCGGCTATGCCTACCTCGGCCTGCTGCGCGCCGCCGAGATGCTGGCCGACATCGATCCGCAGCGGTCCGGAGAGCTGCGTGCGGAGGCGGACGAGCTGCGTGGCGACCTGCGGCGCGCCATCCACGAGTCATTGGCGGCCGGGCCAGTGGTGCCGCTGGGGGACGGTACCTGGTCTCCCACCGCAGCGGCGTGGCCGGGGTATGCGGGGCCGCTGTTCCTGGCCGCCGACGGTGGCGAGTGGTACACCCATATGGCGTTCACCTTCCGCGACTCGATGAACGGGCCGCTCTACCTGGTGTTCCAGGAGGTGCTGGAGCCGGATGAGCTGGCGGCGACGCAGCTGCTGAACGTTCACCGCGAGCTGATGTGTACCGCCAACGTGGCGTTCGCCCAGCCCTACTACAGCCGCCACCCGTCCGTGCACCTGCGTCGAGGCGAGGTGAATGCGTTCCTCGAGGCGTTCTACAACGGCCTGGCAGGCCTCGCCGACCGGCAGACCACCACCTTCTCGGAGATCTTCGTTACCCCCAACTACAAGCCGCACAAGACCCACGAGGAGGCATGGTTCCTCATGCAGGCGCGCTGGATGCTCTACCTGGAGGAGGATGACACCCTGCGACTATTGCCCGGGGTTCCGCGCGCCTGGCTGCAGGCCGGCAAGAGCATCGTGCTCGACCGGGTCAGCAGCTACTTCGGTCCCGTAACCTTGGAGGTCCCCTCCCGCCTCGACCAGGGACAGATCGTCGCCACCGTCGAGTGCCTGGCCTCCGACCGCCGGCCCCGACGGGTGGCGCTTCGCTTACCGCATCCCGCGGCTATCGCTCCGGCCCGGGTCGATGGCGGCGAATACGACCGTGCCAGCGAAACCGTCCTGGTCGAGGGCGGTCGGCACGAGGTCGTGCTGCACTTCGAGTCGCCGTCGTGAGCGTCTCGCCGCGCCTGTCAGTGGCCGTTGTCGTGATCTGCGCCGCAGCGACCTCACTGACGGCCGCTCCCAGTCACGAGATCGGGCAGCTACGGTCGGGCGACCGTATCCGCTACTACGTGTTGTACGTCCCCGACAGCTACCAGGCGCAGACGCCGACACCGCTGGTGGTGAGCCTGCACGGCTTCTTCGAGTGGCCGCGTCACCTGCAGCGAATGAGTGGCTGGAGCGAGCATGCGGAAGAGCATGGGTTCATCGTCGTGTACCCGCGCGGGACCGGATCGCCATTGCGCTGGAACACGCGCGCCAGCGACGACGATCCAGCGGCCATGCAGCGGGACGTCGAGCTCATCGCCGACCTCATCGAGGCGCTTACCGCCGAGCACAACATCGATAGGGGGCGCGTCTACGTGAATGGCCTATCCAACGGCGCCGGCATGGCCCACGTCGTGGCTTGCGAGCTCGCCGACCGCATCGCCGCGATCGGCGGTGTTGCCGGCGCGATTATCGGCAACAACGTGGGAGATGGTGACGCCGGCCGGGGAGCCCTGATCGGCGCTGCCGTTGGAGGCGCTGCCGGGGCTGCTGCCGGAAACGCAAGGGACAGACAGCAAGGCTACATAAACGGAGGGCAGTAGAGAATACCGTCGCCACGAGGCCCTCTATCAAGCAGCGGATTTTTCCGCTGCTTTTTCTTTGGGATCGTTTGTGTAAACTCAGCCAGACATCAATTTGTAATGCGAGTATTCTGTTCTTTTCGATCTGCGATGGCAGCCGCCCTGTTTGCCCTGCCCGTATCCGGCGGAGTGGAGGATTTTGATCCCTTCGCAGCTGCGCAGCAAACACCAGGTTCCAGCAAGCTGGAGTTTCTGCCGGAGGTCAGCAGCATTGCCCCCGGCGAACCGTTTCACCTCGCAATCAAGCTTACCCACCCGCCAGGGTGGCATTCCTACTTCATCAACAC
>CAJWOB010000470.1 GCA_913043885.1 uncultured Spirochaetaceae bacterium
CCTCGCTTCGTCGCTCGAGACGTTCCGATCGCGTCACGCGGCCGCAGACGGCGTCCTCGTCGCCGGCAGTTCCAATAGTCTGCCGACCGCGGAGTCTGCAAAAAGCGCTCTCGAAGCGAACGCGGCCGACCTTGTCCTCTATCTCTACGACCTCACAGAATGGGATCGATTCTCAACGCGAGAGATGAATGTCGTCGGGCGAAAGGAGATTCTGAGATCGATCATCCCCGATTCAGAATCCGTCCAATATATCGACCACGTGAACGGACGGGCAAAGAGGCTCGCTGCAGAGGCGGCACGTCACCTACCCGGTGGCGTCGGCGCCGCCGCCCGCTACAACCCCAGCTTTGGCCGCGCGCTCCACATCAGCCGCGCCGCCGGATGCCGCATCTGGGATGCCGACGGTAACGAGTACATCGACTTCAACCTCGCCCACGGCGCGGCGTTCCTCGGCTACGACCACCCGGCGGTGCGGGGGGCCTACCAGCGCGCCATCGAGATGGGCGTCGTGTCCGGCTACGAGACCGACGCCCATGTCGAGCTTGCCCGTCTCGTCGTCGACACCATCCCCAGCGCCGAGCGCGTCCGCTACGCCAACACCGGCTCGGAGGGCACGATGGTGGCGGTGCGGCTGGCCCGCGCTCATACCGGCCGGGACAAGCTGCTGAAGTTCTGGGGCCATTTCCACGGCCTCTACGACTACGTGATGTACAACTCCCACGAGCCGAGCGAGCCGGAGCCACCCGGTGGCTATCCCCCTGGCGACTACCTGCCGCCGGTGCAGGAGTCGGCCGGCATCCCCGCCGCCCTCGACGACCTGGTGGTCGTGGTGCCGTGGAAGGACGAAACGGCGCTGCAACGGGTGCTGGTGGAGCACGGTGACCAGATCGCCGGCATCATCATGGAGCCGATCAACTACAACCAGGGCTGCATCGTCGCCGACGAAGGCTACCACCGCTTCGTCCGCGAGCAGGCCACCGCCCACGGCTGCGTGTTGATCTACGACGAGGTGCTGTCGGCATTCCGTACCGGGCCGGACTGCGCCCAGGGCCACATCGGCGTTACCCCCGACCTGTGCGTGCTCGGCAAGGCGGTGGCCGCCGGCGCGCCGCTGGCGGTCGTCGCCGGCAAGGCCGAGGTAATGGAGCGGGTAGCGCCCACCGGCGGCGTCGCGCAGAGCGGCACCTTTACCGGCACCCCCCCGGCGGTGCTCAGTGCCATCGCCAGCCTCCAAGCCTACAACGAAGCGGGCTTCTACGACCACATCTACGCCACCGCGGCGCAGCTCTACGACGGCATCGCCGCGCTGTTCGCCGAGGCCGGCCTGGACGGCCGGGTGCAGGGGCTGGGCGGCCGCTTCGGGATCTTCTTCGGGATCGACGGGCCGGTGGAGTCCTACGCCGACGCGCTGCGTCGCGACCAGGAGCTGACCAGCCGGTTCGTGGCGGCCTGCGGCCGCCACGGCGTGTACTTCCACGACTACGGCTCGATAGTGGTGGGCCACCACGGCATCAGCGCCGCCCACGGAACGGAGGACATCGCCGAGGCGCTGGAGCGGATTCGCGCAGCGCTCTCTGACCTGTAGTATTGCCAGATGAGTCGACTGATACTGGGCGCCGCTCTCGTCGCAGCACTGGCAGCGTGTACCACTGGATAGCGCGCCGGCCTCTCGGGTGAGGACTGCTTCGCCGCCGCGTTCGCGGATGTGGCGCCGGATCGCATCAGCCGGCTCGAGGCCGGAGTCCGCGACGCCGTGATGGTAGCTCCGACGCAGACCAAGACCGAGCCGTTCGGCATCGTTATCGAGAACAACCGCGTGCCGCAGGGGGCGGCGGTCATCAACTTCTTTGCCGACAGCGAGCTATTCAAGATCGCGAAGATCGTCGACGCTGACTGCAATGCGGTGCGCAGGTGGGACATCGAGGGCCGCCCCGGCGAGACCACCCTGCAGAACTGGGACACCGTGATGTTCGACCTCGGAGACACCAGCTGGGCAGTAAGCCTCGGCCTCACCGAGGGGCGCGTCGACGTCAATTCTCTGACCATGTTCGTCCGCTAGCGAATAGGATTGCCTTGCGACCAGGGTTTGCGCAGCAAACCCGAGCCTCTTCTCTGCCGCGAGCCACACCCGCTATATTCGAGCGTAGCGCGCACACCGGTTATGGGGTGCGCCACACAATCTATGTGCTAACAAGGCCGGGACCATGAGTGGGATGTCTACGGAAACCGCCGCCATCGGTGTGGAGGTGGCAAAGGAGAGCGCCGTGGTGCGCACGGTGCGCCATGAGCTGGAGAAGGCGATCGTTGGGCAGGCGGAGCTG
>CAJWOB010000471.1 GCA_913043885.1 uncultured Spirochaetaceae bacterium
ACATCACCATACCGCCGTCGACGACGACCGCCTCCGAGTGGTCGCCGACCTGCACTACGCGGATACCGCCCGTGCGCAGATCCTCGAGGGCGCCGACGTCGACCATCTCGGTTGTGATAGCTACGGCAATCGCTCATCGTCGCAGCGCGCACCCAAGTTGTCACTCCCCTCCCCCGCGCTGAGCCGCGGCAGGGCACTCAGCGCCTTGGGTGGTAGCGCTCCTCGGGATTGATACGCGCTTGCCCGATCAGCCCGCGTGCCCGCCTATCGGCACGTGCCATCAGGTCGTCCGGCATACGGTGACTGATATAGGCGTTATAGCGGGGGAATCCCCACGCCGCGCCGTACTGCGACTGCAGCAGGTACCGCACCCGGTCGGATCGATTCGGAGCTCCTCGGTGCCAGCACTGCGGGTCGTGGAGATAGAAGTCGCCAACACGACAGAATACCGAGTCGGGGCCACGGCCCTCGAACTCCGGCTCACCGGCGGGGTCGGCGTCCGGCCGGCGCCCCGAGTAGTGGCTACCCGGCACATACTGCGTGGGTCCATGTTCCGGCAGCTCGATGTCCGACAGGGGCACCTGGACCGTCAGCCAGAACACCGGCATCTGAATACGGGGGTCGTGGCGCGGCACGTCGTCGGGCAATGGGAAGAACAGCTCGTCGTCGACGTGCCAGGTATCGATTGCCGTTCCACGACCACTGCGCAGGACGTTCATCCCGCACTGCTGCATCCCTTCCCCGAACAACGCCAGCATCAGCGAGTAGATGGGCTCGCAGCCCAGCAGATCGACGAAGCAGCTGTCCAACTCGTTGGTGTGCCGCAGGATGTGGTCCTTCTCCACGTACCCCGCGTCGATGGTGCGCTGGTCGGCCATCAGATCGTCGGTGCGCTCGCGAATGGCCTGTAGCTCGGACGGAACCAGTGCATCGCGGACGATGGCGAAACCGTCGCGACGGAACTCGCCCAGAATGCGGGCCGTGGTTTCTGCGTCGAAGGCGCTCACGGTGGCGCGAGGCTACCACACCCGCCCTGTGATGAGCTGACTGTGCTGGCCGTTCAAGCACGCGGAGGCGCGGCCGATAGGATGGCTAGTGACCAGCGCGACCCCGACCGTGGTCAACGTCGGCTATCGCTCCACCAATTACTGGGTGATTAGCGCCGGCACCAATCGCCTGCTGGTCGACCTCGGCTGGCCCGGCACCCTGGGACTACTGCGCGCACAACTGAGCCGCATGGACGTGCCGATGGCGGAGCTCCGCTACGCGCTGGCCACCCACTACCACATCGATCACGCCGGCCTCGGGCAGGAGCTCAAGCTGGCGCAGATCCCGCTGCTGATCATCGATCTACAGCTGCCGTGGGTGGACGAGATGCGGCGGTGGACCAAGCCGGCTGACGACTATCTTCCCAACCTGACCGGCGACGCGGTAATCGTCGACGCCGCCGAGGCGGGGCCAAGGCTACGACACATCGACATCCCCGCCACGGTACTGCCCACGCCCGGCCACTCAGACGACAGTGTGTCGGTGGTCCTGGACGATGGCCGCGTCTTCACCGGAGATCTGCCCAGCCCCGACTTCGTTGAGCCCGGCAGTGCGGACCAGGTAGCGGCTAGTTGGCGGGACATCGTGGCTGCCGGCGGCCCCGAGGTGTACCCGGCACACGGCCCGATCCGACCGATCCGACCGATCCCATGAGGTGAGTATGGTGATGAGCGCCCCGAAACGTAGCGCATCGGTGCCACTGTCTCCGTGGAAGCAGGCGGCGGCAGCCGCTGTCGTCCTCCTGATGGTCGGCGCCGTGGTGGCGCCGGCACAAGCGCCGGAGCGCTTCATGACGGTACGACTCGAAGTGGTGGCGGCGGACGAGGGGACGAGCCGCCCCGCCGAGGCGGTGGCGGCGCTGCTCGGCCAGCACCTTGCCGGCCTCGGCCTTGGCGCACCCCGCGACAGGGCGCCCGGGTGGCTGCTGGCGGTGCAGGCGGAACAGGTGTTCGCCGGCGACCCGGCGCCGTGGAACGACTTCGTGCTGCTCTCCTACAGCCTGCTGCCTGCGGTCGATCAGTTTACGGTGGTGGAGGCGATGCGCATGCAGGGCGCCTCGCTGGCGGTGCGCCACGGAGAGTCGCTGAACCACGAAGCACAGCTGATCGCCTCGGAGGTGTCCGCCCACCTGTCCGCCTGGTTGGCGTCGCTGGCCCAGTAGCTGGGGGGACGGCTCGCCGTGGCCCGCGGCGGGGGCCGCCTACTCCTCGTCCATCGGCAGCGCCATCGGCAGCACTGTTGATTTGCTTGCCGGAAGCCAGCTTTTCAGA
>CAJWOB010000472.1 GCA_913043885.1 uncultured Spirochaetaceae bacterium
GACCAGAGCTTTGCCGACGAAACCGACCTCGACCTGGCGATGGAGCAGGTGGTGGACGCCGCCATCTACCAGGTGCTCATCGCCGCGTTCGAGACCTTCGTCGAGAGCGGTTTCGACCCGGCGGTGGTGGCGCTTGAGATGTACGCCTCCAAGGAGCTGGCGGAGACCGCCCGCGAGTGGGCGGCCGAGCAGGCGGGGGCGTACCCAACCTTCGAGCGGCTTCGCAGCCAGGCGCTGGCGCATCCGCTCAACGAGGCGGAGGAGGAACTGAAGGACATAGTCGGCGGCGGCTGACGCCTCTATCGCAGCGCTATCGCCTTCCCTGTGCGGGCGGACTCCAGCAGCGCCGTGACGGCGGCGATATTGCCTCGGCTCTGCGCCAGCGCCAGCGGTGGCGGGGCCGCGTCCAGGACGCACGCCACCATCGCATCTACCTGGTCCTGGTACGCGTTCGCGCGCGCGTAGGTGAGCATCTCCTCCTCCATGCCCTCAGTATCGTCGCTGAAGGTGGCGCCGGACGCGTCGCTGCCCTCCCGCAGCAGCCGGATGTGGCCATCCGTCCCCGGATGATTCTGGTATGGCTCGTCGAGCTGCATGAATCCCGCAGTACCCACGATCTCGGCGTTCCACGCGGGCGCCGACTGAAAGCTGCAGAACAGCTGTGCAATCGCTCCCCGCGGGTAGCGGAGCTGCCCCGAGAAACTGAGGTCCACGCCGCGGTCGCTGGCAACCTGCCAACCGATTACCTCGACCGGGTTCTGCTGCAGAGCGGCCTGCGCCAGGCTCACCTGATAGCTGCCGAGATCCCACAGCACGCCGCCGCCCAACTCCGGGTCCAGTCGTATATCGTCGTCGCGATTCAACGTAAAGGTGAACACCGAACGCACGATGCGGGCCTCGCCAATCGCGCCTTCCGCGACCAGCCGGCGTACGTCGTCAGTCTGTCGGTGGAAGCGCATCATGCACGCTTCCTGCAGGACGACAGCGTTGCGCTGCGCCGCAGCGGCGATGCGGTCTACCTCCTCGACGGTTACCGCGAGGGGTTTCTCGCACAGGACGTGTTTCCCTGCATCGGCGCACTTGATGTTCCACTCGGCGTGTAGCGAGTTCGGCAGCGACAGGTAGACGATGTCGACGTCGGGATCCGCCAGCAACGCCTCATAGCTGTCGTGCGAGGTCGGGATCTGCCAGTCCGCCGCGTAGCGACGCGCCCGCTCGCCATCTCGGCTGGCAACCGCTACCAACTCCGAGCGGGACGAGGCGCGGATGCAGGGAATGAGCCGCTCGTTGATGCGCGCGGTGCTCAGCAGCCCCCACCGCGCCTTCTTGCTTGCCATGCCACCTCCCTTCGACCGGTCAGCGTAGCGCGGACGCCTGCCACCCCGCGAGCGGGGCGACGTCAGGTCGCCATCGCGACGTTGCGCAGGGCCCGGCAACATCCCGCGGAGTATGTATTTCTAGCGGATGGCGGTGTGGGTAATGCTGTGCAAGGGCTATCGATGGCATAAGGCCAGCAGATCCGCGTTGCCAACCTGCTCGCAACGGCCGAGGCGCTCTATGGCCGGCTCGAGAGCAAGGTCCACCAGCTCGAGGAGCATCATCAGAACGAGGAAGTGCAGGCACTGCTGCAGTTCATCGAGCAGCGCACCCACCTGGTAGGCGAGACCATCCACGCCGCGCGGGAGGGGCATACCAATCGCGCGCTGGAGTCCTGGAGGATGTACTATCCGGAGTTCACCGCCACCGACGAGTTCGAGAAGCTGGAGATCCACGACGACATCACCGCCGAGGAGCTAATGGCGGCGGTGATGTCGATGGAAGACTGTCTACTGAAGCTCTTCAAGGAGACGGAGGGGCTGGCCGAGAGCGGGCCGGTGCGTGAGCTGTTCTACAACTTGGCTGCGATCCAGAAGAGCGGGCGGATCGAGATGATCGCAGCCGCGGTGCGCGGCTACTACTGATCCGCCCGACTCCCCCGCGCTAGGCGTCTGCGCCCTTGGGGCTCGCCGGGTCACCCGGCTCAGCTGGCTCAGACCGCTCGCCAGCGGCGCCGGTGGCCAGCTCCTTGGCGAGCGCCTCCTGGCGGATGGCGGCCTCGATTCCGCCGCCGACCTCGCTGGCGATCTCGCGTCTCACCTTCTTGCTCGGGCCATCGCCGCTCCCCGACCCCGCCTTGAACAGGATGTGGGCGAGCACCAACAGGGCCCAGGCCTGCCAATAGGTGATCTGGGCGAGGCCGAAGACTGCGGGCATCACCCAGTTCCACATCGCCATCACTACCAGCCCGAACACGAAGGCCAGGG
>CAJWOB010000473.1 GCA_913043885.1 uncultured Spirochaetaceae bacterium
CGTGGCATCCTCCATTCCAAGTGGTGAACTGTCCTCGAAACCGGGGCAACTCCACTGACCCGGCGGGCGCTCCGTGGCGCTATCCCGGCGCGGTTGTGATAAGGTGGCGCCGTTTAAGACGATCACAGTCATGAGCAACAATGGCAGCTATCACTTCACTTCCGAGAGCGTCGGCGAGGGTCATCCCGACAAGCTCTGCGACCAGATCTCAGACGCTATCCTCGACGCAGCCCTCGCCGGCGACCCCGCCTCGCGGGTGGCCTGCGAGACGTTCACGACCACCGGTATGGTGCTGGTGGGCGGCGAGATTACCACCTCTTCGCAATTCGACGCGCAGGACGTGGCGCGCGGCGTTCTGGAGGACGTCGGTTACGACGACCCCGACTACGGCATCGACCACAAGACCTGCGCCGTGCTCAACACCATCCACGGACAGTCGGCCGACATCGCGATGGGCGTCGACGAGACCGACAAGAAGGCGCAGGGCGCCGGAGATCAGGGGCTGATGTTCGGGTACGCGTGCTCGGACACCCCTCACCTGATGCCGGCACCCATCGATTGGTCGCATGCCATCATGATCTCGGCCGCGGAAGCCAGGAAAAGCAAGAAGCTGCCGTTCCTGGCCCCCGACGGCAAGTGCCAGGTAACGATCCGCTACGACAACGGCAGCCCGAGCTCGATCGAGACCGTGGTGCTCTCCCATCAGCACACCGAGGACGTATCCAACGAGCAGGTGCGCGAGGGGCTCATCGAGGAGGTCATCAAGCCGGTATTGCCCAAGGAAATGATTGGCGATACCAGCTACCTGATTAACCCCACCGGTCGTTTCGTCATCGGCGGTCCGCACGGTGACGCCGGCCTTACCGGTCGCAAGATCATCGTCGACACTTACGGGGGCAAGGCCCGCCATGGCGGCGGCGCGTTCTCCGGCAAAGACCCTTCCAAGGTCGACCGCTCCGCCGCCTACATGGCGCGCTACATCGCCAAGAACATCGTGGCGTCGGGGCTGTGCACGGAGTGTGAAGTACAGCTGGCTTACGCCATCGGCGTTGCCGAGCCGGTGTCGGTGTACGTGTCCACCTTCGGGACCGGCACCACCGACGAACGCCGCCTGGAAGGCGCCGTGCGCGAGGTATTCGACCTGACGCCAGCGGGCATCATCAGCAGCCTGGATCTGCGCAAGCCGATCTACCGGCAGACCGCCACCTACGGTCACTTCGGTCGCGACGGCTTTGCCTGGGAGCACCTGGACCGTGCCGACGCCATCAAGGCGTCAGCCGGCTAGGCGCCGGGAGAAAGACGGGCAGCCAGGCAGGCGCAGCCGCCGAGCGAGCGCAGCAACCGGCATGCCCACCGAGCCTCGCCAGCAGTGGCCGCACCGGCGCGAGCCAGGCGGGCAGGCGCTCGCCGAACGCGACGCCGGCGATCGGGTGGTCGCCATCCTCGCGGCGGCATCCCTCTTCCTCGCCTCGATCGAGCTGGCAATACCGAAGCCGGTGCCGTTCCTGCGGCTCGGCCTGGCCAATCTGCCCATCCTGATCGCGCTGCGGGTGCTACGCCCGCGCCAGCTGCTGCTGCTGCTGGGGTTGAAGATCCTGGGCCAGGGAATGGTCCAGGGAACACTGTTCAGCTACATCATCCTTTTCTCGGCGGCCAGCTCGGTGACCAGCGTTGCCGCCATGTGGCTGGTGGACCGCGCCTCCCGCGGCCTCATGTCCCTGGTGGGCGTCGCGGTCGTCGGCGCTCTTGCCAGCAACCTTGCTCAGCTCGGGGTGGCGCGGTGGCTGGTGTTCGGCGAATCCGCCTGGCTCATTGCCGCACCGTTCGTGGCGGTCGGGACCGCCAGCGCGGTGCTGCTGGGCCTGTTTGCAGAGCGATTCGTAACCCGATCCCAGTGGGTGCGGACGGTTACGCGATAGCCCCGCTGACATCCACGAGTGCCACCGGGTACTCCTTCAGCCGCTCGAAGTAGTCTGCCAAGCCCGCCGTGTGGTGCTTGCGCGCCGGTTCGTCGGGGAACCGCTTATGACGCAACTCCACGTGGGTGCCGTCGTGTGGCTGCTGAAGCGGCCGGTCACCTGGTTGTGTCGTCGCCATCCGGCTCCAGCGTCTCGGGATTACTCCTCCGCCAGCAGATCGGCCAGCATCTGGTCATCCGAGACGTCTCCCTTCTGGGCCGCGCCGGCCAAGGCCCGGCCATAGGCATCACCGAATTTCTGAAAGACCATGTCTTGGGCCAGCCTGCCGCTGTAGGCGGCGATGTCGCTCATAGACTGGGCCAGGTCCTCCATGG
>CAJWOB010000474.1 GCA_913043885.1 uncultured Spirochaetaceae bacterium
CCCCATCCCCGGCACGCCGATGGGGGATCAGGCGCCGTCGACGATTTGGGATATCCTGCGCATGATCGCGGCGACCCGCGTCGTCCTGCCCGAGGCTATGGTTCGGCTCTCGGCCGGACGCGACCGCCTCTCGGCGGCCGAGCAGGCACTCTGCTTCCTGGCTGGCGCCAATTCCATTTTCTCCGGCGACCAGCTGCTCACCACCCCACATCCGGGAGCCGACGCCGACGCCGAGCTCCTGCGCACCCTGGAGCTGAAGCCGCTCGCACCACAGCCGGTGGCTTGATCAGGGCGCCGCCAGGGCGGCCGCGACCTCGCGAATGCAGTGATAGGCACCGTCCAGCTGCTCCGGCTGGATGCAGTAGGGCGGCACCATGTAGACAGTGCTGCCTAGCGGCCTAAGCAGATAACCGCGTTCGAGAAACCGTCGGCGCAGCTCGGCCGCCAGTAGCTGGCCGCCGCCGCCTTCATCCAGGCACAGATCTACAGCGGCGATCGTACCGCAGAGCCGGGCCCTGGTGAGCGCCGGCTCATCGGCCAGCGCCGTGAGAGCGGCTCGGTGGTGGGCCTCGATGCGCTCCACCTCGTCCCAGCGGGCCTCGAGCAGATCCAGGGAGGCCAGCGCCGCCGCGCACCCGAGCGGATTGGCGGTGTAGGAGTGGCCGTGGAAGAGGGTGGCCTCGGGCATCTCCCCCATGAAGCTGGCGTACACCTGGTCGGTGCAGGCAGTCACAGCCAGCGGCAGGAAGCCCCCGGTCAGGCCCTTGGCGAGACAGACGATGTCGGGTTCGGTGCCCGCCTTCTGGCAGGCGAACAGCGCCCCGCACCGGCCGAAGGCGACCAGCACCTCGTCGTAGATGGTCAGCAGCCCGTACTCGCGCACTAGCTCCTGCAGCGCCCGGAGGAACTGCTCGCGGCAGACGCGCATGCCGCCGGCTCCCTGAACCAGGGGCTCGACGATCACGGCGGCGTACGACTCGGCCCCGGCTTCCAGCAACAGCCGCAGCTGTTCCAGGGACCGCGCCTCTCGCTCCTCAACTCCGGCATCTTCCCGGCAGGTGGAAGGATAGTCGACGAAGTCGACGGCGAATAGCAGGTCACCGAACGCCTGCGTGAACCGGGAGCGCGCACCCACGGACATGGCGCCGAACGTGTCGCCGTGATAGGCGCCTGAGAAGGCGATGAACCGCGTGCGCCCGCTATGGCCGCGATTGCGCCAGTGCTGCACAGCCACCTTCAGCGCTACCTCCACCGCCGTCGAACCGTTATCGGAGTAGAAAACGCGGTCCAGCGGGCCTGGCAACCGCCGCACCAATGCCGCCGCCAGCTCCTCTCCCGGGGCGTGGGTGAAGCCGGCAGCGATGACCTGCTCGAGCTCGTCCGCCTGCGCTGCAATAGCCTGGGCGATCGCCGGCTCCCCGTGGCCGTGGAGGGTGACCCACCAGCTGGAGATGCAGTCCACCAGCTCGCGCCCGTCGTCCAGCTCCAGCAGCGCCCCTCTGCCCCGGTGCACCAGCAGCGGCGGTGGTGCCGACTGCATGTGTGTGAAGGGCATCCACACGTGCGAGCGCTCAGCCATCCGCGGCCCCGAACGTGCGCCGGTAACAGGACGACAGCGTCCCGGGGTCGAGCACCGGCATCGGCTCGATCTCGGCCACCACCGGCACCCCGCCGTAGCGCTCGATAGCCTTCCGGTTGCCGCGGTCGCGTCGACCGTTCATGACCACGCCGACCACGCCGAGCCGGCGGCGCTCCAACGCCTCCAGGGATAGGAGCGTGTGGTTGAGGGTGCCGAGCCCACTGCGGGCGACCAGCAGCACCGGCAGGCCAAGCCGGTCCACCAGATCGATCATCAGCGCGTCGTCGTTCAGGGGTACGAGAAGTCCCCCCGCCCCTTCGACGATCAACGACCGGCCAGGTGCCACGGCAGGCGGCGTTATCGCCTCCAGGTCGATCGCGACGCCGTCATGGGCGGCGGCAGCATGCGGCGACAACGGCAGCGACAGGCGATAGACTTCACCCGCGAACCGCTCGGACGGCAGGCCGGACGTCCGCTGCACCCACTCGCGGTCGGAACCGTCGATGCAGCCGCTCTGGACCGGCTTCCAGTAGGTCGCGTCGAGCCCCATCATCAGTACCGCGGCGACCACGGTTTTGCCGACGTCGGTATCGGTGCCACTGATGAAGAAAGAGGAAGGCAGCCGCATTCAGCTCAGCCCGGACCGCTGGCGCCAGTCACCCAGCAGCTTCACCACCCGATCCACCTGGTCGCGCGTGTGCGCGGCCG
>CAJWOB010000475.1 GCA_913043885.1 uncultured Spirochaetaceae bacterium
GCCGCGCAGGTAAGCGGCGTAGCGGTTGCGGTAAGCGTCCCAGAACACCGTCTGGGTCCAGTCGTAGCCGCGCACGTCCTCGTACAGCGGCTCTTCGGAGACCAGCTTCCACTGCACGCCGTCCGGGGAGACAAACGCGTACATCCCGAAGTCCATGCGGCCGCTCCCCGCCTTGAAGCGCTCCGCCGCCGGCGCCGCCGGGTTGTCGTCGCGAAACACTGCGAAGTCGTCCCCTCCGACCTCGGCCGCCATGACGATGTTGTTGTCCGTCGATCCGCCGTACTCGCGGATGCCGAGGGATGGCCGCTCCCAGTGGATGCCATCGGCGCTCTCCGCCCGGCAGATCATGAAGTCGGCCTGGTCGTAGACGCCCAGGGCCGAGCCGTCGACGGTGTGGGCGCCGCGGTAGTACATCAGGTACCCGCCCTCACCATCCTGGAGGACGGTGGCGGCGCTGCTGCAGTTCCCCTCCCATGGACGGTCGAACACCATGACCACTTCCTGAGGCACTGGGTGTTGCAGCTCCAGCCGCGCGCCGGTCAGCCGCTCGATCAGCCAGTCGTCGATGAACGGCTCGGTCCGCGAGCCGATCTCCCGGATTGATTCGGATGTGGTGGCGGTCATCTCTCCTCCTGTGTTGCTACTCAGTCGTTGTACACCTCGTGGCGGGCGAGGAACGCTCTCGCCTGCTGGAGATGGTCGGAGTCGGCGGGGTCGAACGAGCCGTCCTTCAGCAGGCGGTGAAGCGGCTGCGATGCCGCCGCCTCGGGATCGCCATCCGCATCCTCCTCGTCGGCGGCGAAGGCGTCGGTATAGTGCTGGCAGGTAAGCAGCTCAGCCGGCTCGCCCCAGGCGAGTACCTCTCCGCGGGGGAAGCGGGTGAAAAGACCGTTGAACGCTCCACAGAGCTCGCTCACCTGGTCGCGTGTCGGTCCGTCGGCGATAGCGGCGGCACCCCGCGCCTGCAACGCCGCCACCTCCGGTTCCCGCGCCGCGCTCCGCTGCGCCGAACGCTCGTCGACCAGCAGCGGCAGCCGGTAGAACAGCAGCCAACCGAGGGCGGCGCCGGCGCTGGCGAAGAATCCCGGGCGCACCGAGAAAACGCCCTCGTGATTGTCGTAGTAGAGCAGGCCGAAGGCGCCGGCCCGTAGTGCCGCGAGGTCGAACGCGGCGAGCTCCTCTTCGGCGCTCGCTCCTTCCCATCCTCCGCTGTCGCTCACCGTTCTGCCCCGGCCCGGGTCACGTGCCCTCGGGCGCCAGACCCGACGGCATCGTGGGGTCGTCGAGGTCGGCCGTGAGCATCCGGTCGCCCTTCGACGCCCAGCTCCACATCAGACCGTTGACCCCAGGGATGCTGCGCAGCATCTCGTTGGTGTACCGGTGACCGTACATCTTGGCCAGGCGCTCGCGGATCATCAGATGCACCCAGAGGCCGACGCCATGTTCGGCGCACAGGGGCGCGTACTCCTCGGCGACCAGCTCAGGGAGGGGGCGCAGCCCGAACTCTCCCTCGAAGTAGCTGGATACGTAGCCGTAGCCCATGCGGAGCTTCTGCTTACCAACCACGTTGGCGTGGCCGGGGACGATGAAGTCGACCAGTCGCTCCTTCACCCACGTGCGCCAGTCGAGGTGGATGTTGCCGATGGGCGGTCCGAAGTGATCGCCCGGCGGCACACCGATGCCGAGGCTCAGGCCGCGTTCGTTGCACAGCTCGCGTACGTCGCGCAGGTACTGCGTGATGCCCTCGCCGCGCAACCTTCGCCAGGAGTCCAGATCGAAGTTCTGGGTGAGGATGTCGACGCCGTAGCGCTCCTTGAACGCCTCGGCCACCGGCAGGTTGAAGCCGTACTGGTCGCCATGGTCGGCCGGCATCCGGTGGCCGCGGGTGCTGATGTAGACCGCGTCCCACTGGTAGTTGTCGACCAGGTAGGCGAGCTCTTCGCGACACTTGTAGTGTCGGACCTCGGGGTAGCAGTACTCAGGGACCCCCCAGTGACGCTTCTCCCACAGTCGATCACAGGCGTAGTACTCCGGGTGCTCGGCGAAGAACTTCGACTCCCAGGGGTACCAGTTGTGGGTGTACGCGTCGACGTGCGGTGGTTGGCCCTCGTCGTACAGGTCGACGTAGCAGAGAATCTTCATTCCTGCGCGCCGTGCCGCCTCGGTGGCCTCCTTCGCGTCGTCGACCTCGTGCAGCGGGCGGTACACGTCCGGAGACACGTCGTAGGCGCGCGGGTCGATCTTGGCAAACTCCGCCAGCCAGCGCTCCTGGCGCCAGCCCAGCG
>CAJWOB010000476.1 GCA_913043885.1 uncultured Spirochaetaceae bacterium
TCGTCGCCCATCTGCGGGATGTGGTCGGGGATCAGCACCCCATCGAAGCCCACCTCGCCGAGGGCCTTCATCGCCTGGTACATGTCGAAGTAGCCGTTGTCGACGAAAGTCTCGACGAAGTGGGGGAGCGGCTGGTCGACATTGCGGTAGTGGACCTTGAAGATCTTGTTCTGCGGACCGAAGTGCTTGATGGTGTCCACCACGCCCTTGCCCATGGCCTCGCCGCCCTCCAGCCAGCAGCCAATGCATAGACAGATGCCGACGTTGGGGCTGTCGGCGATCTCCATTGCGCGCCGGTAGCCGTCGAAGCTGCTGAAGATGCAGCGCGGCACCCGTCCGAGGGTGAGGCCCGGAGGATCGTCGGGGTGGATGCCGATGCGGACACCGGCCTCCTCCGCCACCGGCGCGACCTCCTCGATGAACGAGGCGAAGTTGGCCCAGATCTCCTCTTCGGTGGCGTCGCGGTCCAGCTGCGGATCGTTGCCTAACGGGCCGCCGTAGATCGCGTCGGCGGTGCGATCCGCATCGAACGCCCGAGCGCTGGCACCGCCCCGGGTGGTCTCGCGCGGTGTGCTCCACACGTCGTTGGCCATGTGTGCGTACGTCGTGTAGGGGATGCCGGCGCTGCCGAGGCTGCGCAGATGCTCCTTGTACTCCTCCACCTTGGCGTCCCGCTCCGGCAGGTTGAGGGTGATGGCCGGCACATTGTGAATCCGCAGGTTGCCCAGTCCGTACAGCGTGATGCCGTTCTCGTCGTAGAGGTCCTTGCACCGCTGGTAGTGCTCGGGGCTGGGTGCCTGGCTCTTGTCTCGCACCCAGGCGGTGGCGTGGTCCACGCCCATCTGATGGGCAAAGGCGAAATCCTCGGCGGTCGGCAGATCCGGCATCTGCGCGGCGACCTTCAATCCAGGTGCGAGTGCAGGAAGGGGCATGGGTGGTCTCCTCAGCAGTCGATCATAGTCCGCCCGCGCCGGCGCGTCGCCGACCCGCGGCGTACACCGGATGTGCCACGGTTACGGGCAGCGGGACCGGATCCGGGTCTTCGGTCGCCATCATCCAGTCGCCCAAGAGCGCTCGCATCTCGGAGATGACGGCGGCGTTGGCCGGATCACCCGCCACGTTGCGCAGCTCCCAGGGGTCGGCCACCAGGTCGTATAGCTCGTCCCCACGGCGCACACCTGAGGTGCTGGCCTGGCGCGCTCCCGAGCTGCTCGCTGCCCGCTGGGCCGGCCCCTCGTCCGGGTCGGTGACGTACTTCCAGGTCCGCGTCCGCACCATCTTCCTGCGCCCCTCGGCCTCGCGGCTCAGCAGCGATTCCAGCACCGTGGCGAAGCCGTTGCGCGCAGGGAGGCGGTCCAGCATCTCCATCGTGAATGGCGGCCCGCCCGTCCCGTACTCCGAGAACTCGGCGTCCCGGGGCGGCGCAGACGTTACCGTGGGCAGCGGCGTCCCTTGCAGCCTGCGCAGGGTCTCCGAGGTCACCAGCTGCGAGCTGTTGTTGCTCAGCAGGAGTGGCCCCGCGGGCGCCAGCTCCTCGCCGTCCCGTATCTCCGGCTGCTGGGTGAAGTCGGCGACCCCGCCCAGCTGCAGGAAGGTGGGCAGGACATCGATGAGGTTGACCGGCGAGTCGTCGACCACCCCCTGCGGCACGCCGCCGGCGGGCCAGGAGGCGATCAGCGGGACACGCACCAGGCTGTCGTAGAACACGCCGCCCTTGCCGATCATGTGGTGCTCGCCGGCGAAGTCGCCGTGGTCCGAGGCGAACACAACGATGGTGTCGTCGCGCAGCCCCAGCGACTCCAACTTGTCGAGGATCCTTCCCACGCCATCGTCGATCATGCGACCCATGGCGAGGTAGACGGCGATGGCGCCGCGGATGTCCTCCTCGCTGTCGTGGTGGAGGCCCAGGATCTCGTGGAGAACGCGGTTCCTCTCCGGCATGTCCTGGTCGTCGAATTCCCCGTCCCGCGTGGGCGGTAGCTTCACCGACTCCGGCGGCACCAGGTCGGCGTAACTCTTGTGAATCTCCAACGGGTGGTGGGGATCGGGATAGGAGACGAACAGCGCGAACGGGTTCGGCGCGCCGCCGCCAGCGCCGAGCTGCTCGAGCGACTCGCACTCGTCCGCCGGCGGAGGCGGCTGCCGCTGCCGAGATCGCTCACGCTGTGGCCCTCGCCGCCGCGGCAGGGCGCTCCCCTCGGCCCGCGGCCGATCCCGACGAGGGCAGCGGCCGCTATGGCGACACACCAGATGGCGGAGACCGCTATGCCGGCGACGA
>CAJWOB010000477.1 GCA_913043885.1 uncultured Spirochaetaceae bacterium
CACCACTTCAATGGGGTCGCCGGCCCAGTCGAGGACCGTAGCCTTGCGCAGTAGCGGGCCGCGGCTGCCGCTGAACATGCTACGGATGATGCGGTGGCGCGGGTCCCAGTTCGGCTCGACGGGAGCGCCCTCGGCAGGGTCGTCGGTGATGTAGAAGCCGGCAAACCGCTTGGTGCGCTCGTGGAAGCGGGCGTCGTAGGGGGTGGCCAGCCCCTGCAGCCAGAACGCGCCGAAGCCCTCGCCATTGTGGCCCCAGTCGAACATCACCGGGAACTCGCGGTAGTACATGCCATCGCGGGCCACCTCGCACGCCACGGTACGGGCGGCGGTGTACTGGGCCAGGTGCCCCTCCCACGCACGCAGGTAGCGGTCGAGCACAACCGGAGAGCCGCCCAGGGCGTACAGCAGTGTCCAGTCGTTGAAGTTCTCGGCGGCGTCGTCGGCACCATCGCTGGCACTCCAGCGCGGCACGCAGCGCAACCAACCGCGTTCGTCGAAGTACTTGTCGTAGAACGCCTCGCAGGCGTCGCTCTGCGCCTGGATCAGCTGGCGCTCCAGCAGCGCCCACGTGGGTGGGGTCATAGAACTTCGAATGTCGAGTGTGGTCATCAGCTGGGGTGCGGCGGGGAGCTCGCGAGACTGTACCACGCCGGGCGCGACCGCGCGCCGGTTGTGCGCGGCCGGCCAGGTCCGCATCCTTAGCCGGATGCTGGAGTTCGATCGCTTCTACACCTATGCGGAGGTCGAGGCGTTCTGCCGCGACCTGGCCAAGCGCTATCCCGCACTGTGCCGACTGAGCGCATTCTCCCGCACCGCGCAGGGGCGGGACGTCATGCTGCTGACCATCACCGACTTCGACAGCGGCGACCCGAGCGAACGACCCACCTACCTCATCCACGGCGGCATCCACGCGCACGAGCCGGCCTCCACCCACGGCGCGCTCTACACTGCGCAGCGCCTGCTCGAGGACGGATCCTCCGCCGACCCGTTCTTGGTCCCCGATCAGCCGCCGCATCAGCTGCCCCTGCTGCAGCGGGTGGCCTTCCTCATCATTCCGCGGCTGTGCCCGGACGGCACCGAATGGTGCGTGGCGACGACGGCACGCATCCGCAGCCGCACCGAGACGGCGAACAAGGCCGCCAACACCATCTACCCCAGCGACATAGATGGCGACGGCATGATCCTGGCCATGCGGCAGCAGCACCCCGATGGCCGCTTCGTCTGCGACCCCCAGGAGCCGCGCCTGCTGGTCAACCGCCGCCCGAGCTCACCGGGCCCCTATTACCGCGTGTTCCCAGAGGGGCTCATCCACGATTGGGACGGCAGCGACGGGGTGCGCATGGCCGGCCTCGACTCGTTCTACCCGGGGGGCAAGGAGCTCCACGACGGACGCAGCTTCGACTTCAACCGCAACTGGTCCTACGACTGGCGCGACGAATCGGTGCAGTCCGGGGCGGGCGACTTCCCGTTTAGCGAGCCGGAGATGCACGCG
This sequence comes from uncultured Spirochaetaceae bacterium, assembly GCA_913043885.1. GTDB lineage: Bacteria > Spirochaetota > Spirochaetia > SZUA-6 > Bin103 > Bin103. Next base: position 1,493 of record CAJWOB010000477.1, read on the forward strand.
CTGGCCAAGCTGCTGTTCGGCACGCCGCGGCTGTTCGGGATGATCGGCTACCACTGCGGCAACGCCTCGATCATTCGCGGTCCCTCGTGGGGGAGGCGCGAGGAGATGGACCTCGGCGACGATCTCATGATGGAAGAGATCGCCCAGATCGCGAGCCAGGAGACCGGCTTTCGCGCCGTCACCATGACCGAAGTCACGCCCGCCAACCCCCGCGGCATCGGCAAGCGTGGTCACTCTCACGGCTTCATGTACCACCACCTCGGAATCTACGGCTACGAGATGGAGCTCGGCTGCCTCGTCGCCGCCGAGGGCCTCGAGCACGGCGATCCGCTCACCTGGAACGGCCAGGACGACGCCGACCGCGCCTACCGGGAGCTGCTGCAGTGGTGGGACGCCCGCGGCCAGAAGGACACGGTGTTCGAGCCATGGCGGCCCTACCGGCACCCTCAATTGGGTGAGGTCGAGCTCGGCGGGCTGCTGATGACGGCGATCGATAACCCGCTGATTACCGAGCTGCAGCCCACCTGCGAGGCGTGCTACCGGTTCACCGTCCGCCACGCCAGCCGCCACCCGTGGGTGGCCGCAGAGGGCACCGAGGTCGCCACCTTCGGCGACGTCCACCGCATCCGCACCCGGGTGGCGAATCGCGGCGCCCTCGCCACCAGCATCACCAACCTCGGCGCTGCGTTACCCCGGCTGCCCCGGCCGCGGATACGCCTGGTGCCCGCAGAAGGGGTGGAGCTGCTGTCGGAGCAGGGTCTGGTGAAGCTCGACCACCTCGACGC
>CAJWOB010000478.1 GCA_913043885.1 uncultured Spirochaetaceae bacterium
AGCTCCTCGGCGATCGTGGTTGGGGTCCTCGCGCTGTTGCTCATCAACGGTGTCAGCTGTCGCCTCTCGCTGCTGCGCAACCTACGCGCCGCAACCGGGCTCGAGCCGGCCCTTATCGAGTCGTTCCGGCGCGAGGCGGCGCAGTCCCCCGGCGGGGTGGTGGAGCGCCCTGCCGCTGTCTTGATCCCAGACATCCGCGACTTCACCTACTACACCCGGACCCACAGCTCCAGTGAGGTCACCGCCGTGCTGCAGGAACATTTCGCCGCCATGGAGGGGGCGATTGGGGCTGAGGGCGGCTACGTCAACAAGTACGTGGGCGACGAGATCGTGGCGGTGTTCGGCTTTCCCTATGATGGCGAACGCTGCTCCACACGTGCGGTCCTGGCGGCGGCAGGCATGCTCGCCGAGTTCCGCAAGCTGCTGCTGAGGTGGTCGCAACGCGACGCCGAACCGCTGCCGGGAATGGGGATCGGCGTCGACGCTGGGGTGGTCTCATTCGCGCAGATCGGTGGCGGCAAGCGAAGCCAGTTCGACATCGTCGGCGACGCCATCAATGGCGCCTCCCGTATCCAGGATCAGACCAAGGAGCTGTCCCGTGAGCTGTTGATCTCGGAGGAGGTCTACGGCGAGATTGCGAAGGAGTCCCACGTACGCGATCACTTCGCCCCGGTAGGCAACGTTGGTATCCGCGGCCAGGGCCAGCGACTGCTCTACAGCTGGACCGAGCGCAGCCCCTCGGCCGTCGAGGACCTGGAGAGTCTGGACACCGACGCACCGACCGCGGAGTAGGCCCGGCTACGGAGTGGACGCCGCCCACACGCGCGCAATCGCGGCGGTCAACGCCGTGTCGCCGAAGTGGTCGCGGAGTGACGCGTCGGCTCCGGCCGCCACCAAGGCGGCAACGGTAGCGCCGTGGCCATGTCGCGTCGCCCAGATCAGCGCGGTGCGTCCCATGCCGTCCACCAGATCGAGCTGAGCACCCGCAGCGACCAGCTCGGTCACCAGCTCCGCGGCACCCGCCGACGCGGCAAGGATGAGGGGGGTGCGCCCGAACTGATCGCGGGCATCGAGCGCTGCGCCGGCGGCAACCAGCGTGCGTACCACGTCCGGCTGGTCGTGGCGCACTGCCAGGATGAGGGCGGTGCGACCGAACCGGTCCCTGGCGTCCAGCTTGGCTCCCGCCTGGAGCAGCTCGCCAATCTGGGACGGCTCCACCAGTGCCGCCGCCGGAAGCGGCAGCATTGACAGCAGCGATAGCGCCAGGAGGAGAGCCAGCCAGGAGGTTGGCCCGTTGGGACAGGAACGGATCACCTTGAAACCCTAGTGCCAAACGGACCCTGCATGCCACGGAATCCAAGGACTGCGCCATGGATGGGTTTCTCCCCCGTGCGCCGCCGCTCCGCTGCAGCGTGCTACTCTCCGCCCGCATGCAGGTGCGATCGCTAAAAGTGCAGGATCAGAACTTCGGCGAGCAGTGGTTCGATGAGATCGAGGACCGTTGGGAGTACGCGGACTTCAAGGGCGACCAGCGCTGGCGCAGGGGCTGGATCAGTATGGACTGCGCCCTGTACCACTCCGGTCAGGACCGGGTGTATCTCGGCGTCACCTCGTTCGATTCTGACATCTTCAAGGCCTACGACCGGGCGACCGGCCGTTTCGTCGATCTGCCGACTGCCGGTGTGGTGGACGAGTTCGACGCCAAGTTCCATCGCTCCCTGGAGATGGGCACCGACGGCTGCCTGTACGGTGCCACCGCGCTGCTCCACGACGTCGACCGCTGGTTCGATGCGCGCGGCGGCAGCATCTTCCGCTACGATCCGACCGCCGACCGCTTCGAGCGCATCGCCACGCCGGTGCCGCACACCTACATTCAGTCGATCGCCATCGATGGCGATCGCGGTCTTATCTACTGTCTCTGCTTCGGCCCGGAGCGGCTGGTTGCCTACCGCCTCGAGGATGGCGGCGTTATCGACTACGGCCCGATCGCATCTGGCATCGCGGGGATGGTGCAGGGAGAGAATGTCTGCCTCGACGACGACGGCTGCTGCTGGAGCTGCTGGCAGGTCACCCGAGCCTGGCAGGGGGACCCAGGGGTCGACCGCGACCGCCTGCTCAAGGTGGATCCGCGTCTCGGCGAGCAGGGGCAGGTGGTGCACTACGCCACCGGCCTGCCGCGTCCCGACGGCAGGCATGGCTATGAGCGCATCGAGGGACTGTTCAACCTCGGCGACGGCGCGATGTACGCCAGCGGTGGCAACGGCTCCATCTACCGCA
>CAJWOB010000479.1 GCA_913043885.1 uncultured Spirochaetaceae bacterium
TCTTGACCATGCAATGGGGCGTTCCTATACTCGGCCGCCCCAGTGCTGTGAGACCGGGTCAGGTGTCTACGTGCGGAATCACGGCGGCGTCTGGAAGCGTTTCTCGAACAACTGGCAGCAAACCCGCGGCAGCCAGCAACTGGGTTCACGGTCGATGAACTAACTCAGTAGGAGATCGGCACTAATGACAGGCAAGATTGCACGCAGCACGCCACAGAGCGGGTTGGATATGCATTGTGTCTTTCGGATTGCAGTCATCCTGGCGGTCGCCATTTGCCTTCACGACCACACGCTAAGCGTCGTCGAAGCGCAATCGAGTCGTCCGCAGAGCCAGGTGGGAGCCGTCCCGCCACCGGGTGCCGCACGAGGCGGAGCTGCAGGCAGCGGAGCTTGTCGCGGCTCCGGCTGATCGCCTGGGAGGTGTTCACCGTGAACACGTTCTGCATCTCGAACTGTCGCACCACGGCGGTGCCGTAGAAGTTCGCCGAGGCCGCGATGCGCGGGAGCACCGCGTCGACCCCTTCGATCTCCTCCCCGTCGACCATCACCCGCGGCTTGTGCGCGGTGATGTCCATGGAGCAGCGCAGATAGTCGATTACCTGGACCTCGTGCCCCGCTCGTTCGGCGGCTTCGACCACACGGCGGGTGCTGTAGAGCTCGGGCTTCTGAGAGAGGACGACGAGTCGCATCGGGGCGAGCCTACACCATGGACGCGACGCGTTCAGGTGATGCAGGCGCCCCCGATTGTGTTCGCTCGCACCGCGTTGCCCCGGGGCATTGCGCGGAACAGGCTCCGGGACCATGCGCGCCGACGAGGCCCAGCCCCCCGTGACCGGACGGCCGGCGACCGAGCTGCGCGCGCTGCTCGTGCTCGCGGCGCCCCTGGCGCTGATGCAGCTCGCCCAATCGGGCATCGCCGCGATCAACACCGGGTACGCCGCGCCCCTGGGGGCCATCGAGCAGAGCGGTATCGGCCTGGGCAACTCGATCCTCTTCGCGGTGAAGGTGCTGGGCATGGGCATGGTGCTCGGCTTCGACCCGCTCTTCGCCCAGGCCTTCGGCGCCGGCGAGGAGCGCGCCGCGGGCCACTACGCCTGGCAGGCGCTGTGGTTGGCGCTCCTGGTCTCGGTCCCGGTGGTGGGCCTGGTGCTCGGAGCCGCGCTCGTGCTGCCGGACATCGGGCTCGATCCCGAGACCGCGGAGTCCACGGCCCGCTACTGCCTGGCGCGCATCCCGGGCGTGGTTCCCTTCCTGGTCGGGGTGGCCGCCCGCGGTTACCTCCAGGCCCAGGGGACCATCCGGCCGCTGCTCATCGGGTCGGTGCTGGCGGTGATCCTCAACGCGGCGGTGGCCAAGGTCCTCATCGTCGGCGGGTGGGGCTTCGAGGGCATGGGCGCGCGCGGCGCCGGGTGGGCCTCGAGCCTGGCCTCGGCGGTGATGACCGGCGCCATGCTGGTCGGTGTCGGTCGGGTGCCCGGCGACCGCCGACCCGATCGCGGGGCGTTGATGCGGGCCACTCGGCTGGGGCTCCCGCTCTCGGGCCAGCTCTTCGCCGAGGTCGGCATGTTCTCGCTGGTGACCCTGCTGGTGGGCTACTTCGGCCCGGTCCAGCTCGCCGCGCACCACGTGGCGCTGACCCTGGCCTCCCTCACCTTCCAGGTGACCATCGCCATCGGCAGCGCCGGCTCCGTGCGGGTGGGCCGCGCGGTGGGCCAGGGCGACGTCCACGGCACCCGGGTCGCCGGGTTCACCGCGCTGGGGCTGGGGTTGGCCCTGATGGTGGTGAGCTCGACGGTCTTCTGGAGCGTCCCCGGCGAGCTGGTGGGGATCCTGATCGACGACCCCGACGCCGCCGCCGCGGCGGTGGTGCTCCTGCGGGTGGCCGCCGTCTTCCAGATCGTCGACGGCGCCCAGGCGGTGGGCGCCGGCATCCTGCGCGGCGCGGGCGACACCACCCCGGTCTTCTGGGCCAACGTCGGCGGCCACTACCTGGTGGGGCTCCCCGTGGGGCTCGGTCTGGCCTACGGGCTCGGGCTCGGGCCGGTGGGGCTCTGGTGGGGGCTCAGCACCGGGCTGGCCTTGGTGGCCCTGACCCTCGCGCTGCGCTTCCACCGGATCAGTCGGCGGCCAATCCTGCGCTCTTGAGCGGCACCGGCCGCAGCTCGCCGGCGGCGATGGCGTCGCGCAGGGCGCGGCGGAGCACCTTGCCCGAAGCGCCGACGGGCAGCTCGGGGACCACCACCAGCTCCCGGGGCGCCTTGGCGACGCCGAGC
>CAJWOB010000480.1 GCA_913043885.1 uncultured Spirochaetaceae bacterium
GAAGGTGGCGCGTGAGCCGGTGGGGCCGCCTCGACGACCAGCCGTTCACTCTCGCCGGCGCGGCGGAACGAGTCGGTTACCTCGGCGGGCAGCTGAGTGGGGGCGAAGGCCGGCACCGCCTCGCCGCCGACTAGGGTCAGGGCACACTCGACGGTGGCCGCCGGGAAACCGGGTAGTGCCTCCTCGGACGGCCACGCCGACACGTAGCGACGCGGTACGTCGCTGGCCAGGCCGGCCACCACCGGCACGATGGCAGTGTGGTATGAGCCAAAGCTCCCCTTCTGTGCCAGTGCGGTCTCGGTCGGCAGGCGGTCGTTGGCGTAGGCGGCGAGCACCACCTGCTCGCGTTCCGCACCACCTTCCGATGGGGCCGCGGCCCGGGCGCCGGCGTCCGCCGGCGGCGTCGGGGGTGCCGCGTCTGCCGGCCGGCGAGCTGCGGCCGCCAATCTTGCCGCTGCGGCAATCGGAATGATCCCCTGGCGTTCGATCTCCTCGACGTCCCAGTGCGGCTGCGCCAGGGCGGCGTGGCGGCGAATCACCTCCTGCAGGACCGACTCGCCGTCTACGGTGACCTCCGTGATCCAGGCGCAGTGGTTGAGCCCGAACCAGGTCACCTCCACACCCCCGACCAGAGTTCCTGCCGGCACCGGGTTCGCGTCGTCGCCGCCGTCGCGGCCGAGCAGCGTGGCAACCTGCTCTCGCGCGCCGCGCGGCGCGTTGCAGCCGCTGATCACCTTTACCGCCGGGAATCGCCAGCGGATCTCGTCGGCATGCAGCCCACACGGATTGGTGAATTCGATGAGCCAGGCGTCAGGACACGCGCGCCGCATCCGCTCGGCGTAGTCCAGCACGATGGCGAGATTGCTAACGGCACCGGGGTAAAAGAGCGCCTGACCGTCCAGCCCGTAGGCGCTCATGATGTCCTTGCAGCGGCCCCACACCTCGTCGCCGCGGACGCGGATCATGTTGATGACGAAGCGGGCCCCGGACATGCCGGCGTCCACGTCGGTGGTGGCGGACACTCGCGTCGCGTCCTGGCCCAGGTCGCGGGCATATCGCTCGCAGAACTGCCGCACCGTCTCCAGCTTGTCGGCGCTGCGCCCCACCAGCGCCACCTCGCCCACCTCGATCTGCTCGACACGCAGCGCATCGAACAGCTCGGGGGTGTTGATGCTGCTGCCGCCCAGGACGCAGATCTTGTCGATGCGGGTCATCGTCTGTTGAGCTCCGGGCGCCTGTCCGTCGGCGTCATCGGGGCAAGTGGCCGACCTACTGGCGCTAGTCGCAGTCTGCACGACCCGTCAGGAGAGCGCCAGGCGTGCGGCGTCGGTCGATGCAGGATAGCGGGGAGGTGGTGGTGGCCGGCGGGCGACTTGGCGAAGAGGAGCGCGTTCGGTGCGGCGCCAATCGAAGTCAGTCAATGCGCCCGCCTGGGTGGCGGATGCCGATCGTCGTCACTACCGCGTCATCGGTGCACGTGAGGCGCTTTCTGATGGACGGCATGCGCCCGTGCTGAGCGGCTTCCCGATTTGGCACACGCTGCTACGACATATTGTTGCCAGATCGGGCACTTTGCCGATGGTGCGTGTCGCCGCGGCCCGGCATGGTAGGCGGCGGAGGCGGTACATGTCCGACGGCCACAAAGTCACCAAGGCGCGGCTGAAAGTGGGGCAACTGCTGGTAAGGGAGGGCAAGCTGACCATCCCTCAGGTATCTCAGGTGCTGCTCTCGCAGCGCAGAGGCGACGGCCGTCAGTTCGGTCGCATCGCCATGGACCTGGGGTTCGTCTCGGAGCGGGATGTCACCCTCGCCCTCCTGACTACCTAGGTGGCGGGGTGATGGTGTGATGAGAATCGGTGAGTTCCTGGCGTGCCGCGGCGCCCTTACCTCTCGACAGGTGGATGAGATCCTCCACCTGCAGAGGGGGCTGCGCCGCCGACAGGGTCCCAAGGCGCTCTTCGGCAGAGTGGCGCTCGACGGTGGCTGCATCGAGGAGGCCGACCTGGGGCAGTGGATCGAGGCCAAGGCACTGATCGAGGCGGTGGCCCGGGGCCGCGTCGCGTGGCCGACGTCGATCGATCGTGTCCCCGCGCCAGCCACCGAGCTCTGAGGTAACCAGGCCGCGCGCCGCCGGCGGACTGTGTAGAAAAGTGCACTAGCTACGAGGCGGTTCGGGGTGACCGGGGAGGCCTCGGGCAAGAGGGTGGTGTAGACTCGACGGTGAGATGCCCTTCCCTCCCACTGCGCTCGAGC
>CAJWOB010000481.1 GCA_913043885.1 uncultured Spirochaetaceae bacterium
TGTGGATCGACAGCGACGAGGGGGTGTCCGGTGTCGCCTTCTCCAGCGCCGACATCGCCGACGTCTTCCACCTTCTGGAGGGGCGCGACCCACGAGAGACAGTGGGGGCCTGGCGATCGCTGACCGCCGACCGCTTCGCCGAAGGCACGAGGAGAGCCCACGTGGTGGCAGCGGTGGACGTGGCGCTGTGGGACCTTAAGGCCAAGCTTGCCGGGGAACCGCTGTGGCGCACCTTCGGCGCCAAGCAGCCCCGGGTGAAGACGTACGCCAGCGGCCTCGACTATCCGCTCTCCGACGACGATCTGTTCGCGTTCTACCGCGGCATGGCCGAGCGCGGCGTCGACGGCGGCAAGCTCAAGATCGGCATGGATGCGGAGGGTGATCTGCGCCGGATAGGCGTCATGCGCGAGGCGCTGTCGCCTGCCGCTGCACGCCCGCGGCTGATGCTGGACGTCAACGAGTACTGGGCGCCGCAGCAGACCATTCGCGCCATGGCCGCCATCGAGCGACACTTCGATATCACCTGGGTCGAGGAGCCGGCGCGACGCTGGGACTATCGCGGGCTGCGCGAGGTGTCGCAGCAGGTGCGCGCCGCGGTGGCAACCGGAGAGAACCTGCGTGGGAGCGGCGAGGTCTACCCGTTGGTCGCCGAACAGGCGGTCGACATCCTCAACATCACGCCGGCCCAGCAGGGGTTCACCGGGTGTCGCCAGATCGCCCATCTCGCCCACGCATTCGAGCTGCCGGTAACGATGATGAACGCGGTTGGCAACTTCTCCGCCCCCCTGGCTGCGGCGCTCCCCAACCACATGGCGATGGAAGTGACCGACGCCGGTTTCGACACCACGCTGCGCAGCGACCACCGCATCGAGGAGGGTTACCTACTGCTCGGCGATGCACCCGGCCACGGGGTGGAGGTCGACGAGGACGCGGTGAAGTCCCTGCAGAGATCCCCACCGGAGGGCCGCAGCGGCCATCCCTTTACCCGCCGCGAGGGTGCCGGCGTGTGGGTGCAGCCATAGGAGACGCCACCGGCACGCGGCTACGGGCGGTGGGCCTGCACCCAGTCCATAAACCGCTGGCGCGGCCAGGTGTTGGGGATCCGCTCCTTGTCCACCCAACCGCGCTGAGCGTGGCGCACCCCCCATCGCAGTCGATCGTACTCGGTGTGGTGGTGGGCGTCGGTGTTGATCAGCACCGTCACTCCAAAATCGCGGAACCGACGTAGCAGCTCCGCATCGGCGTCCAGCCTGGCCAGGGCGCTGTTGATCTCGATGGCGGTGCCGGTGCGGGCGGCCGCCTCGAGTACGGCCGTCTCGTCGATGCTTACGCCACGACGGCGCCCGATCTTGCGCCCGACGAGGTGACCGATGGCGTTTACCGACGGGTCCTCCATCGCCGCGATGATGCGACGCGTCTGCACGGCGCGGTCGAGGCCGAAATCCGAGTGGATTGCCGCCACACACCAGTCGAGCGAGCCCCGCAGCTCGGCGTCGTAGTCGAGGCTGCCGTCGGCGGCGATGTTCAGCTCCACCCCCTGCAGGATGGTCAGCTCGGTGTGCGCCGCGCGCAGCCGTTCGATCTCCTCACGCTGCCGCGCGAGGTCGTCCCGCGAGACGCCATTCATCGGTAGGTTCTCGCCGTGGTCGGTAACCGCCAGATACTCGAAGCCTCGCTCGATAGCCGCCAGCACCATCTCCTCGAGGCTGCTACGCCCGTCCCCGGAGAACGTGCTGTGTAGATGCAGGTCGCCGCGCACGTCCCCCTCGCCAGGCACGTCGGGCAGGCCGTCGGCCGCCGCGCCCGCAGCCGCTGCAGCCGAGGCCGCCGCCGCTAGCTCGCCGACATCCTCACGCATCGGCGGTGGGATCACCTCGAGCCCGAGTGCCTGGTAGACCGCCGCCTCCGAGGCGACAGCGGGAGCACCCTCCCCCTCCAGCCCGTACTCGCTTAGCTTCCAGCCCCGCTCTCGTGCCAGGTGGCGCAGCCCGACGTTGTGGGCGGCAGATCCGGTGAAGTGGGCCAGCGCAGCGCCGTAGTGCTCCGGTGGCACCAGCCGAAAGTCGACCTGCACCCCGTGCACCGAGCGCCCGGTCACCATTCCCTCCGCGCCCCTCTCGATCTCGTGGATCATCGAGAGGTCTGCCAACGCGCCGGCCACCTGCTCCGCCTCCGCGGTACCGATCAGCACGTCGACGTCGGCGACCTCCGGCACCAGCCGCCTGGCGCTGCCGCAATAGTCGACGGCGGCGA
>CAJWOB010000482.1 GCA_913043885.1 uncultured Spirochaetaceae bacterium
CCCGGCTCCGTCGAGTTGCTGCTGGACACCATGGCCGCTGCCGGCGTGGAGCGCGCTTGCCTGGTGCAGTCGATCCACTATCTGTACGACAACAGCTACACTGCCGACTGCCTCACGCGCTTCCCCGATCGCTTCGCCGGCATTGCTCTGGTGGATCGGCAGGCCAAGGATGCGCCACGGCAGCTGGAGCGGCTGGTTCGGGATCAGCGCTTCAGCGGTCTGCGCATTCACCTGACGCGCCCCGACGACCCGAGCGAGTGGGCGGCCACGGACCAATACCCGGTGTGGGAAGCAGCGGCGCAGCTAGATGCCTGCTTTCAGGTGTTTGGTCCTGCCGAGGCCCAGCTCGCCCTCGAGCCGATGATCGTCCGCTTTCCGGGCGTTCGGGTGGTGCTGGACCACAACGGCGGTGCTCCCGTGGAGGCAGCGCCTCCCTCGGCGGGGCTCGACGTCGTGCTCGGGTTAGCCCGCCACGACAACGTCTATCTCAAGCTGACGCCGCAAGCGGCGCGCGCTACTGACGACTACCCCTTCCCGGGGCAGCATGCCAGCTACCAGGCGCTGTTGCAGGCCTATGGCGCTCGCCGGCTGATGTGGGGCACAGACTTCCCCCACATCCTTGCCGATATTGGCTACCGACGCGGGCTCGAGCTGTTCCGCGATCACATGCCGTTCCTCACCGAGGCGGACAAGGAGTGGCTGCTCGGTGGCACCGCCCGTGAGTTCTGGCGCTTCGGCGACCACGGGTGACGGACTGACGAGCTACGGCGCGAATCGAAGCCGGTGAGTGCCGGTGGCGCCGCTAATCGACCAGGTCGCTGATCTTCCGAATCGGGTTGCTGCCGTCCCAGCCCACCGCCGCTGTGGCGATGCGCTGCTGCACTTCATAGGCACCGGGGCGGCGCTGGTCCGCTAGCTCGAATTGAAGTCCACCGGGCTCGTCGGTTGCGAAGTAGACGAAGCGGACGTCGCGCCCGGGGATGCGACCCTCGTGCACGGCGACCATGCCGGCGTCGATCATGGCGGCGCGGCGGGCGTCGTACTCGTCGGGCGTGGCCCAGGCACAGACGTGGTGCAGCCCTTCTCTCCCCGCCGCGAGTAGCTCCAGGTAGCCGCTCGGTGCGTCGTTGTGTTGCTGAATGAGCTCCAGCTGCAGCCCGCCGCTGTTGGCCAGGGCCAGGCTCATGACCGGCGGCGGCGCCGCCTTGCCGCGAAACCGGTAGTCCACCGGCTGCAGCTCATCGGCACGAAAGAAGGGACCCACGCCGAGGTGCTGGGTCCAGTACCTGACGGCAGCGTCGAGGTCTCGCACCACGAAGCCGAGCTGGCGCACCTCTCCCCAGAGCCGGCTCATCGTGGCGATGATAGCGCGGGCTGTGACCGGTATGCTGCCCCCGTGGGTGCCGGTCCGCACGCGCACCAGCAGCAGCACTCGAGTGACGTGTCCCGCATCGGCTCCGCTTTCCTCCTCAACCTGCGGTTCACCGTAGCCGAGCTGATGGGGGGACTGGACACCGCAGCGGTGGCCGGGGAGCGCGGTGTTCGTGTTGACCGAGGCCGTGCCTCGCCCGTGGCTACACCTTCTCGAATATGATGCGGTAGTGGTCCATCAGGAGTCGCTCGAAGCAGACGCGATTCGGGTCGACCCGCAGCGCGTCGAGATACAGGCGCAGGGTGCCGTCGATGAGCAGCTTCGGCACCATGAGTCCGTAGAGCAGGTACTTCGGCAGGTCGAAGCGGCGGAACCGCTGCGACCAGCGCTTCAGCGTCTCGATGTAGTCGACCCGGCCGTTGTAGGTCTCTACCCGGCGGAAGTGCGGCGTCGCGCACTCCGCCACCTGGTCGAGACTCGACGGCAACCATTAGCCGGGGTTGCCCCAGCTCATCAACGCAAGTGCGTACTCGTCGGAGTCGAGGTCCGCTCGCAGGCTGAACTCGGTACCGGACGGAACGTTGGGCCCGAACACCATCGGCTGCAGGAAGAAGCGACCACCGCTCGGTAGCACCGACGCGACGTTGCCAAAGAAGTTGCGGTAGCGCGCCTACTGCTGCCCGGCCCGGTATTCGTCCGGCGAGCAGAAGTGCTCGAATGCGCCGAGGCTCGCCACTGCGTCGAAGGTGCCGTACAGCTCGGGGCTGATCTCGCGGCAGTCGTGGACGTGCACGTCGAGGCCGTTGCGGCGGCAGGACGCCGCTTGGCGGCTCGACAGCGTGAGCCCTACGCTCTCGA
>CAJWOB010000483.1 GCA_913043885.1 uncultured Spirochaetaceae bacterium
GCGCACAGATCGGCCTCGATGGCAGGCAGGCCTACTGGCTGCACAGAAGGAATACGACACGCGACAAGGGGGAGAGCTGCGCGGCTGACGGCGGACCGCAGGGTAGATGGCGCTTGGCCGGCGGTGCCTTTGCAGACCTCGTCGCCGAGGCTGAGTGCCGGCTCGACACGCCAGACAGGTACCTCTAAGGTCGAAGTGACATGTCCGGACCACGTTGGCTTCACGGTCCGAAGCCGGCACGGGCGCTGATTACCGGCGCCACACGCGGCCTGGGGGCCTCGATAGCGGGGGTGCTCTGCAGCGAAGGGGTGGAAGTGTGGCTCGCGGGTCGCGGCGAGGAGCGGCTCCAGAACGTGGCGGCAGAGCTACGAGAGTGCGGCGGTCGCTGCCATGTGATTGCCATCGATCTCGAGGATGTAGACACATGCCACAGGCGCTTTGCCACGCTCCAGCAGGAGAGCGGTGGGATGGACCTCGTTCTGGCCAACGCGGCGGTAACCGGGAGACGTGCGGGCATGGGCCCGCTCGAGTGTCCGTGGCCGATCGCCCGCCAGATCATGACGGTGAACGTCGCGGGAGTGGCAGCAACGCTGTGGCCCTTCATAGAGCCGATGGTCGCTCGGGGCCACGGGCGGTTGGCGGCGATGTCCAGCATCGCGGGGGGATACCCGAACCCCCGGACCCCCGCCTACGGCGCCAGCAAGGCGGCGGTGGGGTACTTGCTGCGGTCGATGGACATCGCGCTGCGCCCGCGCGGGGTGCTGGCCACGGCCATCTACCCCGGTTTCGTGGCGACCCCCGGGACGGCCGAGATAGACGACGCGATGCCGATCGTGGTCGGCCAGGAAGTAGCAGCGCGCCGCCTTGTAGCGGCCCTCCGTCGCGGTCGCCGCGTGGTGCGCTTTCCGCGCCGGCTGTTTTGGCTGTCCCGCCTGATCGGGCTGCTGCCGTTGCCGATCTACGACATCGCTACGCGATCGCTTACTGGGTAGGAGTGGTGGCCTCCGGGCTCGCACCGCCGGCGGTCGTTCGCTCACTCTCTCGTCCGTCGTTGTCGGTGATGCGTTTGCCGCAGGCTCGAGGCCAGGTACGCTAGCGAGCAAAGCGGCCCCGCGCCTATTGCCGCTGGGCTGCGGTGGCGTGGCGCCGAAGCGATGAGATACCTCGATCCGCCAAGCGCCCGTACGTTGCGGCTCGTCGGCGAACAGCTACCCGGGCGCCCGCGGCTGCGCCACGTGCGACAGTTCCGCGGCGGCCTCGGCTGTACCAACGACCTGGTCGAGGTCGTCGGCGACGCGCCGGGCGCTGTCCCGGCTGCGGTGCTGCGGCGATATGGCCCCGGCCATGGGGCCCGCGGACCGGCGGCCGCGGTCCGTGAGGCCGCCGCACTGCGGCTGGCGGCGACGGGCGGATGTCCGGTACCGGTGGTGCTCTGGAGCAGCGAGGGCACCGGCACAAGGCCGTTCCCGGAGGCGGCGCTGCTGTTGGGCTACGTGGCCGGTAGCCCCTGGCATACCCCAACCGACCAACTCGGATGGGCGCATCGACTGGCGGACGCCGCGGCGGCGATTCACCGCGTGCAAGTCGGCCGCGAGGAGAGTCCCCAGCTCCACGACCGATCGCGGCACGCCGTGATGGCAGAAGCAGCCCCATCTGACCGGTTCCGGACGCATCCGCTCGGCGACGCGCTGTGGCATCGCCGACGTGAGCTGTTCGAGGGCGGGACGATCGGGGCGGAAGACCAGCGCACGCTGGTCCACAACGACTTCCACCCGGGCAATCTGCTGTGGTTGGAGGAAGAGATCACGGCCGTCGTCGACTGGGAGGAGGCCGCCTATGGCGACCCGGTTGCGGACATCGCCTACTGTGCCAGCGACATGCACTATCTAGGCATGGACGATGCCGCAAAGCATTTCACCGCTCGGTACGTCGAGCAGACTGGCCGCAGCCTCGACGGTTACGAGGCCTGGATGATCGTCGCGCTGTGCCGCCCGCTCCCCGACATCGGCCGCTGGCTACCATCGTGGCAGGAGACCGGCAGGCCGGAGCTGAGCGCCAACGAGCTGCGCGACAGGTACGACGGACTGGTCGAGCGGGTGCTGCAGGCCACCGCTACATAGCGATGGATTGGGAATCGCTACGCGCCAACGGGCATGCCCAATCGATTGGATCGTCGACTACTACCGCCGCATCGAGGAGTTGCCGGTGTTGTCGCAGGT
>CAJWOB010000484.1 GCA_913043885.1 uncultured Spirochaetaceae bacterium
ATTGCCGATTGATGGAAGTGCAAAGCGCGTGCTGCAGCGATCCGTCCAACTGCCCCGCGAACGACGTCACGCCGCGCGCGGCCATGAGCACCTCGGGCGTGCCGAGGGCCTTGTTGAGCCGCGCCGCGAGCTTGCGGTACTGCGCCATCGCGTTCTGCAGCTGCGTCGCTTGCTTGGCCGCCTCGATCGCCGCCGTGCTGGCGCTGCGCAGCCTCCTGGCACCGGCCGCCTCGTTCTCGCAGAGCGCCGGTCTGCTGGCGGGGGCCGCGCTGGGGGGCGTCGCCCCCGCTGGCGACCTGTTCGCATCGGCGCTGAAGCGGTCGGCGGGCGTCAAGGACTCGGGCACACTGATTCCGGGACGCGGCGGCCTGCTGGATTCGATCGACTCGCTACTGCCCACCGCGCCCCTGTTCTATTACTTTCTGATACTGACGACCTCATCATGACGCTGCTCTCTACGGTTCTGTTTGGCGCCCTGGGCCTGGGGGTGATGGTGTTCATCCACGAGCTCGGACACTTCCTCGCGGCCCGCGCTAACGGTGTCCACGTGGAGGTGTTCTCGCTTGGCTGGGGCACGCGGTTGGTGGGCGTCCACCACCGTGGCACCTGGTACCAGATCAGCTGGTTCCCTCTCGGGGGCTACTGCAAGATGCGGGGAGACGAGGCATTGCGCGAAGTAAGCGCCTCGCACGATGGCGCGGCCGACTCCGCTCCGGCCGAGGAGGGTTCGTTCAACGCGGCGGCCACCTGGCGCCGCATCGTCATAATCGCCGCCGGCCCGCTGGCCAACCTGCTGTCGGCCGCGTTGCTGCTCACTCTGCTGTGGGGTGCGGGGTTCTGGGTGCGGTCGGAGCCCAGCCGCGTGGTGCTAGCCGCCGACTTTCCGCCCGGCCCGGTGCCCGAGGAAACACCCGCGGAGGCTGCCGGCCTGCAGACCGGTGATGTTATCACCGCGGTCGATGGGCGTGCGATCAGCACCTTCCAGGAGCTTGGCGAAGGCATCGCCACCTCACCCGAGCGACCGGTAGAGCTGCTGCTGCTTCGAGATGGCCGGACGCTCTCGGCCAGCATCACCCCCAGCTTGGACGTGGAGAGCCTTACCGGCCGCATATGGGTGTACCCCTGGTTGGACCCAGTGGTGGCCGTGGCGCCTGGCGAGTCGGCAGCGGTGGCTGGACTCCGCGGCGGTGACCGGGTAGTTGCCGTCAACGGCACGCGCATCGAGCACACGGTTGGATATGCGGCGGCGCGACGGGCTAGTGGTGGCGAGGCGCCGCTGGCGCTCACCGTCGAGCGCGACGGCGCCACCGTCGACATGAAGCTGCCGCCCGGCGCGGCCATCAACTTCGTCCTGCCGCGTTTTCGGATGGGCGGCGGCTCGATCGTGGATGCCATCGCTCGCGGAGTCGAGGAAACCGGACGCACCATCCGTCTGACGGTGCGGGGGCTGGGGTTGCTGTTTCGCGGTAACGCCGCCAGCGCCGTGGCGGGGCCCATTCGCATCAGCTACTACGTGGGCGCGGCCACGTCACAGGGATTCCAGGAGAGTCTCGGTGCCGGGCTGGTCGAGTTCACACGACTCATTGCGCGCATCAGTGTGGTGCTGTTCTTGATGAATCTGCTGCCGATGCCCGCCCTCGACGGCGGTCACATAGCGCTGTACCTGGTGGAGCTGATTCGCGGCCGACCGGTCCGCCCGGCACTGGTCTACCAGGCGCGCCGCATCGGCTTCTCGTTGCTGCTGGTGCTCGCGGTTGCGCTTACCTTCAGCGACATACGCTTTCTGGTCGGTGGGGCGGGGTAGCGCAGTATGCCGAAGCTTACCTGCAACTGCGGATACGAGAAGGACTACGACCTGCCCGACCGCTACGACACCAGCGGTGCCGAGGGCGAGCCCACCCTGTCTCGCATCCTCGATGGCAGCCTGCTCACGGTGGTCTGCCCGGCGTGCGCCACGGAGCTGCGACTCGAGTTTCCGATCGTGGTTGCCACTGGCGCCAGTTCCCTCGCGCTGGTACCAGAGAGTGACCGCCGCGACTTCCTCGCCGGCGAGCTGGCCTATGAGCTGCCCGAGGCGGATCGGATCGCCATCGGATTCTCCGAGCTGGCAGAGAAGGTCAGAATATCCCAGGCCGGCTTGGACGATGCCGCGGTGGAGGTGTTGAAGTACTACCTGCTGAGCCGCGCGCTCGACGACGCCGACGACGCGC
>CAJWOB010000485.1 GCA_913043885.1 uncultured Spirochaetaceae bacterium
CCTGCCGCATCGTCGACATCGGCCACACCCGACCGATGGAGCTGAGTATCGAGCTGCCCGATTCACCGCTCGAGGCGGTCATGCCCAACGAGGTGTGGGAAGAGCTCTACCAGCGGCTGCTGGCGCTCATCTGCAGCCACCGCACCACCCTGATCTTCGTGAACACCAGGCGACTGGCCGAACGCATGACCCACAACCTCAGCCAGATGCTCGCCAATCTCGACAGCGAGGAACCGTTGGAGGTGGCCGCCCACCACGGCAGCCTGTCGAAGGAGCAGCGCCACGACGCCGAGCAGCGCCTCAAGAGTGGCAAGCTGCGCGCCATCGTCGCCACCGCCTCGTTGGAGCTCGGCATCGACATCGGCGTAGTGGATCTGGTGTGCCAGTTTGGCTCACCCAAATCGATAATGGCGTTCCTGCAACGGGTCGGTCGTTCAGGACACCAGCTCGGCGCCACCCCCAGGGGACGGTTGTTCCCGCTGAGCCGCGATGAGCTGGTGGAATGCGCCGCCCTGATGCGGGCGGTACGGGCCGGCACCCTCGACCGCATCGTCGTGCCTGAACGCCCCCTCGACATCCTCGCTCAGCAGGTGGTCGCGGAGGTGAGCTGCCGCGAGTGGGGAGAGGAGGAGCTGTTCGGACGGCTCACCCGTGCGTACCCCTACCGCGACCTATCCCGCGATCAGTTCGATGCGGTAGTAGGCATGTTGGCGGAGGGCTACTCCACCAGCCGCGGGCGACGCGCCGCTTACCTCCACCACGATGCCGTCAACGGCAGGCTCAGGGCGCGTCGCGGGGCCGGTCTCACCGCGCTCACCAACGGCGGGGCGATCCCGGACAACTTCGACTTCCATGTCCGGCTGGACCCGCAAGACCTGTTCATCGGCACCATAAACGAGGATTTCGCGATCGAGAGCATGCCGGGCGACATCTTCCAGCTCGGCAACAAGTCGTGGAAGATCCTGAAGGTGGAGACCGGCATCGTCCGCGTCGCCGACGCCCACGGTAAGCCGCCCACCATGCCGTTCTGGCTGGGCGAGGCCCCCGGCCGTACCGACGAGCTGTCGCGGGAGGTATCCGCCCTGCGCACCGAGCTGCAACGACTGCTCGCCGCACCGAGCAGCGCCGGCGTCGAGGCAGAGCACGCGCGTAGGGCGGTAGCGTGGGTGAGCGACGCGATAGGCATCTCGGAGGCCGGCGCCGAACAGCTGGTTACCTACCTCCACGCCGGCCGCAACGCGCTCACCACCATGCCCACGCACCAGACGTTGGTGATGGAGCGGTTCTTCGACGACGCCGGCGACATGCACCTGGTTATCCACTCGCCGCGGGGCAGTCGTCTGAACCGCGCGTGGGGGTTGGCGCTGCGCAAGCGCTTCTGCCGGTCGTTCAATTTCGAGCTACAGGCGGCGGCGAACGAGGACGCCATCCTCCTGTCCCTGGGGCAGACCCACAGCTTCCCACTGGCAGACGTGTGGCGCTTCCTGAACAGCAACACTGTGCGGGACGTGCTGGTGCAGGCGCTCCTCGACGCGCCGATGTTCCAGGTGCGCTTCCGGTGGAACGCGGCGCGAGCGCTGGCCGTCCAACGACAGCGGGGTGGTCGGCGGGTGCCACCCTATCTACAACGGATGCAGGCGGAGGACCTGGTCTCGCTGGTGTTCCCCGACCAGCTCGCCTGCCTGGAGAACATCACCGGCGAGCGGGAGATACCCGATCACCCGTTGGTGGAGCAGTCCATTGCCGACTGCCTTACCGAGGCGATGGACATCGATCACCTGGAGCGGTTGGTCGCCGACATCGAGGGCGGCGAGGTGGAGCTGGTGGCGCGGGACCTGCGCGAGCCCTCCCCGTTCGCCCAGGAGATCATCGCCGCCCGACCCTATGCGTTTCTCGACGACGCCCCTCTCGAAGAACGGCGCACCCAAGCCATCCGCAACCGCCGCTGGCTCAGCCCCGAGGAGGCCAAGGAATTCGGCACCCTCGACGCGGCAGCCATCGACCGCGTGCGCGAGGAGGCGGCGCCACGTGTGTCGGACGCCGACGAGCTCCACGACGCGCTCGATCTGCTGACCTTCATCGACGCCCCAGCCGGCGACGCGGCAGGCTGGGGGAAGCACTTCGACACGCTGCGAGTTGCGGGTCGAGCGACGACCGTCAGCTGGCCCGACAGCCCGGCGGGGAAGTGGGTCGCCACCGAGCGCCT
>CAJWOB010000486.1 GCA_913043885.1 uncultured Spirochaetaceae bacterium
CCGCCCTGAACGAACACAGCACCGATCTGGACGGCAAGCCGCGCAGTGCCTGGCGCGGCGGTCGCTTCGACCGCGAGCATATCGCGCACAACAACCCGCTGGGCCTGACCAGGGATCATCACTGGCAGGACTACAAAACCCCGCTGCATGGCCTCGTCTATGGTGGTGCGGAGCTGTTGAGCCTGACCTCACCGCCCTATCGGATGGCCATTCTCGACCTGCTGGTCCGGTTCTATCGGGCCAATCCGGGGCCTGAGCAACCCGGCGATGGCAACAATGACAACACGGACCAGAGCGTCGCCCTGCAACGCGCACGCAACGCCTGCCGCTATCTCGGCAATATCGCGGGCATCGTCGAATGGCAGCAGTTGTTCAAAATGTCCGTTGTGTTGAAACGGCGTGGTGCGCTCTCCGATTTCACGAGAGGTACGCGTGCACCTGCCCCGCGATCACCCCGTGCGCCCACACGAGGCTCGACCGCGCGGGCGACACCGGCGCGGCGAGCATCACGCAGGACGGCGACGGCAACGTGGCGTCGGCCGTGAGTACCAGCGGCTGGGCCTGGGGCTACCCGGGCCGGCTCGGCGACTCGCCCGTGCTGGGTTGCGGCTCCTACGCTGACAGCCGCTGGGGCGCGGCGGCCTCCACCGGCACGGGCGAGGTCGTGCTACGGATGTCGACGGCGCGCAGCATTTTGCTCTACCTGAAGACCGGCATGAAGCTGGATGCGGCGGTGCGCGAGGCGATGGCCGACCTGCGCGGGCTCGATGACCCGCTGGTCGATCACATCGCCGTCATCGCCCTTGATCGGGGGGGCGAGCACGTGGGATACTCCTACAGGCCGGACGAGCGCTACGTCTACATGAGCGATGCGATGTCGGAGCCGGCTGAGGCGGAGATGCCGGCACCGGGATGAAGTCGCTGAGCTTCGGAGCCGTCCTCTGGGACCTTATCGAGGAGGAGGAGCACCTGGGGGGAGCGCCCTTCAACCTGGCGGTCCACCTGCGCCGGCTCGGATTCGACTCGTACCTGGTCTCGGCCATCGGTGCCGACGATCGCGGCGACCGCATCCGCGGGGAGATCGACCGCCACGGCGTTGACGGGCGGTGGGTCAGGACGGATCCGGAGCATCCGACCGCCATCGTCACGGTTACCGCGGACGAGCAGGGGGAATCGAGCTACGTGATTCACGAGGGTATGTCACTGGATTTCATCGAGCTGACCGAGGCCGAGGCCGGGGCGGTGGCCGCGCTTGATTTCGACGTGGTCTGCTACGGCACGCTGGAGGCGCGTGCGGCCACCACGCGGCGGTCGCTGCGGCTGCTGCTGGAGGCGGCGGCCGGCGCGGCGCGGACGCGTTCCTTCTGCGACCTGAACCTGCGCCAGCACTATTACAGCGCCGAGCTTGTGCGGGAGGCCCTGAGCTACTGCGACATCCTGAAGCTGAACGACGAGGAGGTCAGGGTGACCGCCGACCTGCTGTTCCCCGGGCACGGCCATGCCGACGACCGCGAGATAGCGGCCGTGCTCTGCGAGACCTTCGGCCTGGAAGTCGTCGTGATCACGCGCGGCGCGGACGGCTGTTCCGTAGTTACGGGCCAAACCGCCATCGAGCAACCAGGCCTGGAGGTGGCGGTGGTCGACACGGTGGGGCCTGGTGATGCCTTCAGCGCTGCCTTCCTGAGGGATTCCCTCGGCGGCGCCGGGCTCGAGGAAGCGGCAGTGCATGCCAATCTCCTCGGAGGGTACGTGGCGTCGCGGCGGGGCGCGCTGCCCCCCCCAGCCGCTCTCGGCGCGTGCGAAAATAAGGGCGTTATCTTGCCGGTGGTGCTGTCGGCGCTAGAGGTTCTTGAGCTTCTGGCGCGCCTCTCTATGCTGCGGGTCGAGCTTCAACACCTTGCGGTAGTCGTTGGCCGCCGTCTCTGAATCCCCCTCGGTCTCCGCTACCCTGGCTCTGACGACCAGCGCATAGGTGTTTCGGGGATCCAGCTCCAGCGCTCGCCGCAAATGGCCTGCAAAATCCTCGGCCTTCACCTTGGCTCCACCCTCCCGCAGGGCGAGATAGAGCGCCCAGGCCAGCTGCGCGTGAACGGTGGAATCATAGTCCACCAGAGCCAGCGCTTTCCGGTACCCCTCGATGGCGCCCATGAGCTCTCCGGCTCGCAGCGACTGGGAGGCCGTCAACGCCAGCCGGTAGGACTCGCTG
>CAJWOB010000487.1 GCA_913043885.1 uncultured Spirochaetaceae bacterium
GTCCCCCAGCGTCGGCAGCAGGGCCGCGGCGTCGGCCTCGACGTGGTGCGCGCCCATGTAGCCGGGCGCCTCCGAGGGAAGATGCAGCTGCGCAGCTGCAACGGCGCGGGCGCTACCTTCACGCTTCGCGTGCCTGCGCTGCTCTGCTGCCTGCCGGTGGTGGACGACCTAACGGGACCTGAAGGTACGCTGTCGATCCCGCCGCCCGACGGAGGGCGGCACACGCGGGAGGCTCTGGTGGCCGGCGGGGTGGCGATTCTAGATGACCTGCGGCAGGTCACGCTATCCGTCCGGGCATAAAAAAACGGTATGCCTGGACGTCGGCAGCATACCGTTTCGAGCGCGTCGGCACGCGCTGCCGCCGCGCTCCCTCCTAACATCGGCTAGCTGTCCCCGGACCTTGACCCGCTTTTGCCACGACGTGCCACCGCGCGCAGATGCAGCTCCGCTGACTCCACCAAGCCTCGATACAGTGCGTGGCTGGCAGCCACCACGTCGGCGCCTTGCTTGCGGCTGTGGCCGCTGGCCTGCGTCTCCTCGATAACCTCGTGCATCAGGAAGCCGGCGATGGCGCTAGCCTTGCTGTCAGCGATCTGGCGGTCGATGGTGTCGAGTTGGCGGATTAGCGCGCGTGGGTCTGCCCGCTCGGCAAGTGTCTGTGCCAGGCGATCGGTTAGCGCCACCCCGCGCTGGGCGACCTGCAGCAGCTCCTCCAACTCTGAGTGGAGCGCGTCGAGTAGCTCCGACGGATCGGGGCCGGCGTGCGTGGCGCCATGCCGCTCCACCTCGTCGCGCAGCGACGCCAGGGTGGCGTCGATCTCCTCGCGGCGATCCGGCAGTGCCAGGGCATCGGCTGCTGCATGGTAGGGGATCCCGTCGAGGCGCAGACCGCCGCCGGACACATTCCACGTCTCAGTCATCGGGTACAGCCCGGCCTGAGACTCGAACCAGGAGCGATAGACCTGCATGCGGCGGTCGGTCATCACCGACCCGCCGTCGTTGGCGGGCTGACGGAATGGTTCCGCCGAGTACTGATAGTCGAACGCGGCGGTCATCGCGGGGCGGGAGCGCACCCCCTCTGCAAGCCGCAGCTCCTCGAAGAACGTGCCCTCGCAGTGGGTTCGGTTGCCAGGAAAACCCAGGTCCAGTCCTGCCATCACGATCGGCGAGCATCCAGCCAGACGCGCGACGTCCCATGCCGTGGTTGCCACCGAACCTCCGGCGCCTACTTCCCCCTTCGCGCCAACGATAGCCTCGAAGTAGCGCCCTAGGGGGAACAGACTGCTGGCCATCACCGTCGGCATCGGCAGGTGGCGGAACACCCGTGGGCAGGTGGAGGTCTCGCTTACCAGGAGCGCCTGCGTCGGACGCAGCCGGTCCAGATGTCGAGAGTTCCAGTACTGGGGGTCGACCACCACCACGAGGTCAGGGTCGACGCCGTGCCGCATACAAGGACCGAGAGCGGTGTCCACCGCCACCACCAGCATGCCTCGCCGCAGACGACGCAACTGAGGCAGGACGAGGGCCAGCGATGGCCCCGCAGCGAGGACCAGCGCGGGCAGCCCCGCAAACCGCCCCGGGAGCGTTGTGGCGCCAGGCGCGTTGACCACCAGATCCAGGTTGGCGAGTAGATTGCGCACCCATACCACGCCGAAGCGACGCAGCGTGTTGGCGTTGATCTCAGCACGCGAGGCTGCCTGAGCGACCATCGCGTCCACAACGCTCCAGAAATCGCGGTGCCGCTCGTAGAAGGCGCGCGGCCGAATGACCTGCAGCTGGCGGGACGGAATGGCCGAGAGAGCGGCGGCTACCCCTGCAGGATCCGCCCCCACGGCGAAGCTGACCCCATCGAGTCGCAGCGGCAGCGGACGCAACGACAGCACCATGCCGAAGAGCTCCAGGTCGGGCTCGACGACGACGAGCGGGACGTCCACGAACGCCTCACGGAACGCATCGAGGGCGTACCCCAGCCCCATACCATAGAGGATTGCCGCCGACATTGGCTGCTCGGCCAGCGGCTCCACCAGCTTGGCGGCTTCGCGTGCCGGATCGTAGCGACTGTGTAACCACGCTCCGCCTATCTCCAAGGTGGGATGGCCGCTGCGCGCCGCCTCGACGCGGAGGTCCCCTAGCGGCGGAGGCTGCGGCGGGAGCACACGCAACAAGAATACAACCACACCGTGACGCACGGCGCACCCA
>CAJWOB010000488.1 GCA_913043885.1 uncultured Spirochaetaceae bacterium
TGCCCAAGCGGCCAGTAGTCCGAGTTGAGGGTCCACTCGGCCGTGTCGGTGGGTGCGCTCAGCGGACCAGCTGCCCGGCCGGCGCTCCGACCACCCGGACGAGATCTTCTCCACCTACCGCATCCAGCGGAAGGTGGGCTCCGGCGCCTACGGCAGCGTTTTCGTGAGCTTCCCAGCCGCCTGTGTTTGTCGCCGCCGTTGGGAAGCGGACGCCCCTGTAAAGAGCCATTCGTGCGTCAATGCTGTAGGCCGCCAAGGATGGCCATCGCCTCGTCGCCCTCAAGTGCACAGAGGACATCTTCCGCTCCCGCGAGGACGACAACAATAAGGCCCCGAAGCCGCTCGTGCACGAGGCAGAGCGCGGCTCCGCCTTGTCGTCGCGCAGCAGCAGCACGCGGCCGGCCTGGCTCGCGCGGACTGCCGTTACCACCCGCCCATCGACGTTCCGAATCTCCCCGATCGGCTGGCCAACCTCGACACGATCCCACAGCTCGACACTCGGTAGGAAGAGCCCCGACTCCGCTGCCACCGTACCCAGCTGCAGGTGACCGGAGTGCTCGCGGTCGTCCTCCACGACGTGGCGGGCCTGCTCCGGGTAGCTCCCGTGATGGATGCCCAGCATCGCCAGTAGGTTGCGCAGGCCCTGGAGCGCAATGGCTCGGCTGCCCGGTCGAGCACGTCCCTCTCCCTCCAGCTCCACGTAGATTGCGGGGACGCCCTTGGCCCTCGCGGCCGATAGGCTGCGGCCGGGCAGATAGCTGGTGCCCCACACGAGGTCGAGACCGAATGCGATGGCCGCCCTGCGCTGCATCTCGCCGAGAGAGGCGCTGAGCTGGTAGCCGGCGAACGGGGTGATGCGGTGCACATTCCCCGCTGAGTGCAGGTCGGCGTACAGGTCGGCGTGCGGAATTACGTGCTCGGTGAGCGCGTGGGCGATCCGCTCACTTATCGTGCCTTCGGCGCTGCCGGGAAACACCCGCGCCAAGTCATGCCGGTCGTGGCGGCCGCTGCGTTCTCCCGCGACGAACGCCGGCGCGTTCACGACCGGGATGCCGACGAACGTGCCGCGCATCGATTGCGGGTCGAGCTCCTCGAACAGGTCCTGAATCGCAATCCCGCCCTCGAACTCGTCGCCGTGGACGGCGCCGGTGGCCAGCAGTGTCCTTCCAGGTTCTGCCCCCCGCGCCACCAGCGCGGGAAACGACACCGGCGCACCATCCGGCAGTTGCGTGATGGCGAGGTGCTGGCGCTGCTTGCTCCCCGCCGGCAGTGCCGCCACATCGAACGCCTCGACCCCCAGGGCAGCTTCGTTATTCACGCGCGTTCCCACCGGCGGCGCGCACATCCTCCAATCGACCGGCAAGCGCCGCCACCCGAATGTCGCAGCCCGGCTCATGCCCCATGTTGTGCTGAGACGGGCAATAAAATAGACGAAACAGGTCGTCCGCCACCTTCAGCACCTCGGGGTCGTGGCCGTCGATGAGGTTGCGGTTGGCGCTGCGCCACGAGATGCCGTCATCGGACACGGCGTAGCCGGCCCGCCCCTCGTACTTGTAGCAGTAGTGCATATGCCACGTGCCGTCATCGACCACGACGTGGGGGCAGCGATACGGCCCGGTCTCACCGTCGATGACCACCGGAGCGGCCGCGGCCAGATCGAAGTCGGTCTCGTTGGGCGAGGTGGCGCGGCGGATGGTGATCTGACCATCGCGCATCGAGTAGAAGTACATCACGTACTCACCGCGTTCGATGTCGTGGACCACATGCATGTCGGCGATCTGGCCGAGACCGTTGTCGCGATTGCTCAGTGAGCTGATCTGCCGACGGCCCTCGAAGTGGGTGCCGTCGGTGGAGGTGGCGTAGCCGAGCTGGAAGTCGTTGGCGTTCGGGTCGCCGCCGTGGTAGCGGGTGCCGCCGTACCACAGCTTGAACACGCCATCCTCGAATAGTACGAACGGATCCCAGGTCGCCTCCCCATCCCACGTGCTCTGCTGCCCGAACGGCACCACCGGGTTAGCGGGGTCCTTGTGCCATACGAGGCCATCTTGCGAGGTAGCGTGGCCGATCTGGAAGTCCTCGACAGCGGTACGCCCCGCCTCGTAGTAGAGGTGGAGCGTGTCCTCGACCTTCAGGACGTTCATGGTTGCGAGGGTCCAGCCGTCCCACGCTCCATACGGCCCCGGCGCCAACGCC
>CAJWOB010000489.1 GCA_913043885.1 uncultured Spirochaetaceae bacterium
ACGAGGGTCACCGTCAGACTGGATGTCGCGACCCGCCCTTCGAGGTCTTCCAGTTGCTGGCGGTACGACTCCAGGAGCGCCTGACGGTCGGCGAGCGCGGCCAGCGGCCGGCGGCCAGATCGTGGATGGTATCCACCGACAACCGGCAGAAGGTGTCCAGCATGTTGGGCGAGTGGCCGCCGGTGTGGGGTGTCGCCACCACGTTGGGCAGCGCTACGATCCGCTTGGCAAGCTCGTCCGGTGGCTCGCTCTCGAATACGTCCAGCGCCGCGCCGGCGATCTGCCCACTCTCCAGCGCCACCAGCAGCGCCTGGCTGTCCACCACGGGCCCCCGTGACGTGTTGACCAGCACCGCTGTCTCCTTCATCCGCGCGAGCTCCGCGGCGCCGATCAGATGGCGGGTGTCGTCGGTCAGCGGCGTGTGCAGCGACACCACGTCGGCGGCGCCGAGCAACTCGGCCAGCTCGCAGCGCCGCGCGCCGTGCTGCGCGAAGTCGCCGCCCGCGGGGAACGGGTCGTAGGCCAGCAGCTCCACCTCGAACCCCCGCAGCCGGTCGGCGACGCCGCGGCCGATGCGTCCGAATCCCACCAGGCCGACCGTCTTCCCCTTCAGCAGAATCGGCAGGGGCTCCTCGGGCGTCCAGCTGCCGGCCGCCATCCCACGGTCGTGCATCGGCACCCTGCGGGTAAACGATAGGATGAGCGCCGCGGTGTGCTCGGGAACGGCCACCGCGGTTGCGTCGGGGGTGTTGGCCACCACGATGCCGAGCTCGGTTGCCTCCCGCACCGGGATGTTGTCGGTGCCGCTACCACCGCGAATGATCGCGCCGCACTTGCTCAGCTCGGGCAGGATGGCGGCGGTAATCGTCTGCACTCCACCCATGTCCCACACCACCTCGGCGTCTCGGGCGATATCCAAGACCTCCTCGGAGCTCTGCGCAGCGCGGACTACCACCGAGTGCCCCGCGGCCTCGAGCTCGGGCTGGATCCAATCGAACACCCGCTGATCGTCCTTGTGGATGAGAGCTACCTTCACGACACCGCATCATATAATCGTCCCGCGGTGATCGCGCTCCCCGACAATGTGGTGGCGGTCCGCCCAGACCTGCCGATGGCACTGCGGGCCAAGTGGCACACCCTCGCGTCGCCGGGCACCTGGTTCACCGGAGCCGAGCGGGTGGCGATCGCCGCCACCGGCTCTCGCTCCGCCGGCCGGCGCGCAGCTGTCAGAGCTCGTCACGCGCGCCGCCCGTACCGTCGCAGCGGCCGCGGCCGCTATTGACCTGATCGTGACCGATGGATGGGTGGCCGCCGGTCTCGACCATCCCAACCTCGCCGAGCTGATCGGGGTGGTGGCACGCCTCAGCGCGGTCGATCGCCTCTTCCAGAACCTCGGCCTGCCGCTGCCGCTGCCGGACGGCTCGGTGTTGGTGGTGTTCTGGTGCGTGCAGCCGGACGGCAGAGGCGCTGAGCGCCCCGGCGTCGGCTACGTGCGCGTCGCCATGGAGCCCTGACGCGATGCCGGTCGCACGCTGCCTGGGCCTGGTGTTCTCGACCACCGAATGTGGTATTGCGGCAATCGGCGCCGACGCCGACGCCGACGCCGCGGAGGCGTACGTCAAGCTGCCCATGCGGGGCGCCACCGAGTGGCATGGCGCCCCCGGGTTCGACCTCACCCACGTCCCGACGATGCTCGCCGAGCTGCTCGACCAGCTGCGCGCCGCGGGGTGGGACCTGTCCCGCTCCGGCTACCTGAGCCAGGCGTGGCGACAGCACGATCTGGTAGTCGTGGACCACCAGGGAGAGCCGCTGCTGCCGGCCCTCAGCTGGCAGGCAAACCAGGGGGCGGACCTGGCGGAGCGACTCGACGAGCGGGGGGACGTGTATGGCATCGAGCGCGACGCGGTGCTCTCGGCGGCTGTCCTCCTGCCGGGCCTCGGCCGTGGCGACTCGCTGCGGGCCCTGGCCGCCGACCTCGCCGAGGCCGACACGCTGTTTCAGGCCTGGGAGGATTCGCTGGACGCGTTCCCCGAGGACTCGCTCGTCGCAGTGTCCTCGCTCCCGGTCGCGGTCGCCTCCGCTCTGGCCGACACCGGCCGCGTGGAGGTGAGCACGGTCGGGCAGGGATTGATCAAGGGCATCGACGACAGTATCCCCGAGTGGGCGAAGGGCAGGCTCGCGCAGCGGCTCG
>CAJWOB010000490.1 GCA_913043885.1 uncultured Spirochaetaceae bacterium
GCGCCAGCGGCGCCACCGTCTTCGTCGAGCCGCAGGAGATCGTCGACGGCAACAACCGTATCGTGGAGGAGCAGTTCGCCTATCAGCGGGAAGTGCTGCGCATCATGCGCCGGCTCACCGGAATACTGCACGCACGGCAGGACGAGCTGGTGGCAACCGTAGCGGCGGTCGCCCACTTCGACACGATAGTCGCCCGCGCCGAGTACGCGCGCCGCCGCGATTGCTCGCCGGCCGAGCGGCGCGGCAACACCATCGCCCTGCACGCCGCCCGGCATCCGCTGCTGGGCAAGGACGCGGTCCCCATCGAGCTGGTGCTCTCCGCTGGCGGCGGCGTGGAGGGCCCCGGCGGTGGCCGCGCCCTCATCGTCACCGGCCCTAACACCGGCGGCAAGACGGCGGCGCTGAAGACCCTCGGCCTTCTGGCGCTGATGAATCAGCTGGGGATGGAGGTGCCGGCCAGCCCCGGTAGCACGCTACCGGTGTTCGACCAGATCCTGGCGGACATCGGCGACGAACAGTCGCTGCAGCAGTCGCTGTCCACTTTCTCCGGACACGTGCGCCGCCAGGCTGCCATCGCCGAGGCCGCCGGCCCACGCGCTTTGGTGCTGCTGGACGAGCTCGGCGCCGGCACCGATCCCGAGGAGGGCAGTGCGTTGGCCATGGCGTTGCTCGACCATCTCCTGGCAAGCGGCGCGCGCGTGGTTGCGACCACCCACCACGGCGCGCTGAAGAACTACGGCTACCTCCACGATGCGGTGGAGAATGCGGCGGTGGAGTTCGACCTCGAGACGCTGAGCCCTACCTACCACATCCTTCTCGGGGTACCCGGCGAGAGTCACGCGCTGGCCATCGCCCGCCGCCACGGCATGCCGGCGGCACTCATGGACGTCGCCGAGGGCTACCTGCAGGGTGGCCGCAGCGACGCCGGTGCGCTGATGCGTACGCTGACCGAGCGAGAAACGGAGCTGCACGAGCGGGTGCGCGCCCACGAGCGCGCCGCCGAGGAGCTGGCGCAGCGGATGCAGGACACGGCAGAGCAGGATGCGCGGCTGAACCGCCGGGAGCGTGAGCTCCGCGACGAGGGGCTCAAGGATCTGCGCCAGCTGCTGCGCGACAGTCGCCGTGAGGTGGAGGGGGCGGTACGGGCGGTGCGTGAGGCGGGCAAGGCGCTGGAGCCCGCGGCGCAGGGGGCGGCGCGCGAGGTCGTGGCGCGGCTCGAGGCAGAGGTAGCGCAGGTGGAGCAGGTGGTGGGCGACAAAGCTGGGCGGTCCGCCCCGCGAGCCGACCTGGCGGTCGGATCGCGGGTGCTGGTGCGCGCCACCGGTGTGGAGGGCACCGTCCTGCGCACGGGGCGGCGCGGCACCTGGACCGTTGCCGCCGGCAACGTGCGGGGCACGTTTACCGCTGCCGAGCTGGAAGTGCTGCCGGACGAGAGCGCCACGGCTAGCGGGCGGCGCCCTGCCCGCGCCGAGCTGGAGCTGTCGGCGGACAGCGGCCGCGCCGTCCTCGAGTTGAACGTCCGTGGCATGCGGCTTGCAGAGGCCCTCAGCGCAGTGGAGAAGCAGCTCGATCGCGCGGTCATCGCCGGCCTGCAGCAGTTCTCGATTCTCCACGGCAAGGGGGAGGGCGTACTCCGCAACGGCATCCAGCGGTATCTTGCCGACAGCGAGTCGGTGGGGCGGGTCTACTCGCCACCGCCGCAGGCGGGTGGGGAAGGTAAGACCGTGGTCGAGATGCGATGAAGTACCTGAGAATCAAGGGTGCGCGCGAGCACAATCTCAAGAACATCGATCTGGAGCTGCCGCGCGACAAGCTGATCGTCATGTCGGGGATAAGCGGCTCGGGCAAGTCGTCGCTGGCCTTCGATACCATCTTCGCCGAGGGCCAGCGCAAGTACATGGAGTCGCTCTCCGCGTACGCCCGCCAGTTCCTCGACCAGCAGAAGAAGCCCGACGTCGAGTCCATCGAGGGCCTGCCGCCCACGATCGCCATCGAGCAGCGC
Organism: uncultured Spirochaetaceae bacterium; assembly: GCA_913043885.1. GTDB lineage: Bacteria > Spirochaetota > Spirochaetia > SZUA-6 > Bin103 > Bin103. The sequence continues at coordinate 2,003 of CAJWOB010000490.1, forward strand.
TCCGCCGGCCACGGCCTGCTCCCGGCGGTTGCCGCGCGCGAAGCCCCCCGCGATGGCCACTCCCGTTGCGACGAGGGTCAGCGGATCGTTGCGAAGCGAATCGAGAAGGTAGAAGCCGCCCTGTTGCCAGAGAAGGGTCGCCTCGATCCCGGTCCCCAGCTTGGCGTAGGCCGTGTTCGGCAGG
>CAJWOB010000491.1 GCA_913043885.1 uncultured Spirochaetaceae bacterium
ATTCCACCATGATCGAGTCGGTCACCTCGGACTGCCCCTGCTCGCTGCGATGCAGGCCACGCCCGTCCAGCGTGGCCTGCCAACCCGGCTGATAGCTCACGGCGACCCACTGGGCATCCGCACCAGTCTGGTCAGCACAGCCACGGCCGTGAGACTGCATGCGCAGCACCTCCCCCGGTACCAACTGCGCGCCCTGGCGCGCCATCAGCTCGGCAAAAATGGCGGTTTGCCCCGGCTGCGCCGTTTGCTGCCAAAGCGCATCCAACGCCTCGCTCGACTGCACAGGCAGCACCTCGCGGCTACCGCACTCACGCAGCACGTAATCAGCCCCAGAGCGCTCCAGCAATCCGCTGAAGCGCTGCTCCGGGCTAGAAAAATACCCCTCGAACGCACTGCAGCCACTCAGCAACAGGGGCACGGCCAACGCCATGGCGCTCCAACGAATACGCATCAATCTGTGAACTCCTTTAAATACCGCGTAAATCATGACATACGGCAGGTCACAAACGCACAAGCCGATGCTACTCTGTGCCGCAGTTATTCGCTTGCGATTCAACCAAGCGGCATTTTGTTCCCGTTGCATCTATGGATTAACAATAATGAAGCTGATTTCTACCTTTTCTCTATTGGGCTGTCTGTTCCTGGCCGGCTGCGCCAGCAAAGAACCGGCCCCGGTTCCGCCGCCAACTCCCGAAGCCACCCCCTGGGCCCAACTGCACATGGCTGAACTGACAGCCATCGCCCTGGAGGAGAAGTACGAAATCGAAAACAACGGTGAAGAAATTCGCCTGATCATCCCGGTCAATGGCAACTTCCACCCCAAACGCACCCTGCTGCTGCCTTCCGGTCTGGTGCCGCTGTCCCGGGTGGCCAAGGTGCTGCGCGGCTCGCTCCACCCGGCGCTCGCGGTGCCGGGCCAGCACGAGGCGCTGCTCGTGGTGGCCTTCGTGGGCGCGGTGGCCTGGATCTGGGAAGGCCGGATGCTGCCCACCCACGCCGGCTTGGGGGTCCTCCTCGCCGGGATCCCCGCGGCGATCTTCCTGATCTTCATCTACCGGCAGGACCGGGTGGAGCCGGAGCCCATCGGCGTGGTGCTGGGGGTCTTCGCCCTGGGCGCGCTCCTCGGCTTCGGCGCGGTGGTCCCCTTGGAGACCGAGGTCTTCGCCATCGGCGACTGGACCCACCGGAGCGGGCCCTACGCCTGGTTGGCTTCGTCGGTGGGCGTCGCGGGGACGCTGCACATGCTCGCGGTGTACGTCGCCGTTCGCTACACGGTCTACCAGACCACCGAGTTCGACGAGCCCATCGACGGGGTGGTCTACGCCGTCGCCGCCGGGCTCGGCTTGGCCACCGTCGACAACGCGCTCTTCGTCGCCCAGCACGACGAGGTGTTCCCCCTCGCGGGCGCGGTGATCATCGCCAACACCACCCTCATCGACGTCGCGGCCAGCGCCCTGTTGGGCTTCGGGCTCTCCCGCTTGCGCTTCGAAGAGGACGGCGTGCTCACCTTCCTCGGGATCTTCCTCTGGGCGGTCGCGCTCCATGGGGGGCTGCACGAGCTGGTGGTCGTCGCCGGCACCACCGCCCACGGCTTCGATCCCTTGCTCTCCTTCGCGGTGGGCCTGGGGACCGCGGCGGTGGTGCTCTTCGGGTCCCAGCGGCTCGCCGTGCGCTTCGCCCGAGCACAGCTCGGCCTCGACGACGAGGGCCACGTCCTGCCCACCGAGGAGGTCGACCATGTCGCGTGAGACCCTCGCCGTGGACCACGACGCGCGGCCGACCCTCCGGATCGACGGCGCGGTCTGGCTGACCGCGTTGGCGCTGGTGGTGGGCGGCACACTCTATCTGCGCTCTGCCGAGCCCCCCGGCCGCACCCTCGACGCCCTCAGCGGCGCCGTCTCCGTCGACGTCCCCCGGGGCTGGGCCAGCTCGGAACGCGACGGAGTCCTGAGCGTCGAGCACCCCAGCCTGGACGGGATGCCGCCCTCGGTGCGGATCCAGAAGCTCGCCGACACGATGGCTCCCCTGGCGCAGGACCTCGCCCTGACCCGCTTGCAGGAGGAGCGCGCCGCGCAGGGCGCCGCCTACCGCGTGCTGCACGTGGACGAGGTGGAAGACGCCTTCGGCGGCAACCACGCGACGCTGGTCTGGTGGGCGATGACCCAGGACCCGCCGGGCAGC
>CAJWOB010000492.1 GCA_913043885.1 uncultured Spirochaetaceae bacterium
GTGGGTGGTGGAGGTGACCACCTCGCCGACCACCGAGGCACGCCGCTCGCGGTTGCCGAGTACCGAGACCTCGAGCTCGCGTCCGACGATGGCCTCTTCCACCACCACCTTGTCGTCGTAACCGAGCGCGAGCTCGACCGCGGCGGCCAGGGCGTCCCGCTGCGTCACCTTCGACACGCCCACCGACGAGCCGAGATTGGCCGGCTTCACGAACAGGGGCAGGCCGAGCTCGTCGACTATTGCGGCGCAGAAGTCCGGATCGGGCGAGCTGTCCAGCGAGCGGCCGCGGGCCACCGCGATGCCGGCCTGTTGCAGCAGCCGTTTGGCCACGTCCTTGTCCATGGCGACGGCAGACCCGAGCACATCGGCACCGATGAACGGGACGTCGGCGCTGCGCAGTATGCCCTGCACGGCGCCATCTTCGCCGTGCGGGCCGTGGAGCACGGGAAACACCACGTCGACGGTCGCCAGGGAGGCGCCGCTGCCGATGCGTACCAGCTGCGTGGAACCATCACGGTGGACGAGCGTAAGGCCGTCGGCGGCCGAGTCGGCGGAGTCGGTTGGCGGGCCGGCTGCGGTCCCTGTACGCGTCTGGTCGAGGCGATGGGTGCGGTCGAGGTCTCCCTCCAGCAGCGCAGTGGAGGCGGCCCGCTGCCATTCGCCGTGTGGCGTGATGTAGACCACCTCGACCTGATGCCCGTTGCCCAGGAGTGCCTCAACCACCGACCGTGCCGAGCTCAGGGAGATGGCGTGTTCGGCTGAGCGCCCGCCGCAGATGACGCCGAATCGCACGTCGCCTATCTCGCGCTACGGGTAGTGGCGCCGCCCGCCGGATTCGCCGGCGGCACCGGGGGCTCGGTGGCGGTGCGTGGCTGGAGTGCTGCCAAGGTGGCGGCACGGTCGCACACACCGTGGCGGCGGTCAAAAAGCGTACGCGGCAGACAACTGATCGCCGGTACCACGGTTGCCAGTGCTCGCCGCGGCGGACATCCTCTGCTGCGGGCGCCATCTTGACACTTACTGACGGCCAGCTGGAGGAGTATCGGCAACGCGGTTACCTGCTCGTGCCGGAGCTCCTCTCATCGGCCGAGGTGCGCTGCCTGAGCGAAGCACTGCCCGACGTCCTGGCTCGGCCGGGGCCAGAGGTGGTGCGCGAGAAGGACGACACCGCGGCGCGGCTGGTGTTCGGTGCTCACCTCTACTCGGAGCCGTTCGCGGCGCTGGCGCGTCTTCCCAAGGTGCTGGGCCCGTCGCAGCAGCTCATCGGCGAGCCGGTGTACCTCCACCAGAGCCGCATCAACCCCAAGGAGGGCTTCGCCGAGTCCTCCGGCTGGGAGTGGCACCAGGACTATCCGCCGTGGCACGCGGTGGACGGGATGCCGGAGCCGCGATGCGTAATGACATCGGTGTTCCTCGACGACTGCACCGCCGCAACGTCGCCGCTGCTGGTGGTGCCGAGCTCGCATGGGCACGGCCTCATCGACTCCTACCGGCCAGATCCGGAGGCCCGCGGCGCGCTGCTCTACCACCTGGGGCGCGACACGGTTGCGTCGCTGGCCGAGGAGAACGGCATCGAGCCGCTGCTCGGCCCGGCGGGATCCGTGGCGTTCGTCAACTGCAACCTGGTGCACGGGTCGGCCAACAACGTGTCACCGTGGCGGCGGGCAATCGCCTATCTGATCTACAACGCCTGCAGTAACGGCAGTACCGGCACCGGGCGCCCGTGGTTCCAGAACGAGAGGGACTTCACGCCGCTGGAGCCAGTGGACGAGGCGGCGCTGGCAGCGCTGGCGAGCTGAGGTCAGATAGCTGCCGTCGATCTGCCCCTCGCCCTGCGAGACGCCCTTCCCATTGGCGACGACCGGACGGCGCTGTTGGCACGGCTGCGGCGCATCGACGCCGCCAGCAGCCAGCCGTGAACCCGGCGGCTGATCGAGGCGGGGGAGGTAGGGGAGTAGGGTGATGAGTGCAGGGGAGCGAGGGGACAGCGCTGATCTGCTGCTCAGCGACGGCTTCGTCGACGAGTATGCGGGGCCTGCGTCATTCGAGTTGCAGGAGGTGGAGAAGCGGATGGCCCCGCGCCTCCGCGACCAGCTGGTCTCCGCGCTGAACCTGGAGAGCGAGCAGCTGTACGAGGTCGACGGACTGCTTGGAATGGACGACCTCTTGGACG
>CAJWOB010000493.1 GCA_913043885.1 uncultured Spirochaetaceae bacterium
GCCGCCTGGGGGGTAAGAGCGCGCCGCTCGCGGACGAAGTGGCGGTAGAACCACGCCGCCCAGGCGTAGGCGCCGTGAAAGGTGCTGTCACGCAGCGCCCCGTCGGGAGCCAGTGCCGTGGCATCGGAGCCGATCATGCAGTCGGGGTGCTCGAATGCCTGGCGCAGATCCTCCTCGCGGTAGGTGTTGGCGATGATCATCACCCTGTGGATGTCGTCGATCTCTTCGAGTAGCAGATCGAGCACGGCATCGAATGGCGGTACGCCGCGGCTGGCGGCGACGCTCTCGCCGTTCCACTCGGGGTGGGTGGTGCATTCTGTAATGAGGACGCGGTCCCACTGATCGCGTGCCACCGCACGAATGATGCTGGGATACGCCGCGAGCTCCGCGCGAGCGCTGTCGCTGCTCAGCTCCACGGCCAGCTCGTTGCGCGTGCCGCTTAGCAGGCGCGGCGGCAGCGCGGCGCTCAGGTTGGTGGTGCCGAACAGCCGGGTGTGCATGTCGAAGGTGACGTCGATACCGCTGCGGCGCGCCCGCTCCACCTGCTCCAGCGCCTGGGCCACCGCCCAGCCGCCGTCGTCGGCCAGCCGCGCCACCACGGAGATATGGGAGATCTGCAGCGGTACGTCGGCGGCTGCCGCGCTGCGGATCGGCTCGGCGATCGCCTCGCGAGCCTGGTCGGGAAGATTGCGGGTGTGGGTGGCGTTAGAGCCCGTTCGCGCTGTGGCAGACGTGGCAGAGCGCGGTGACCTCCTACTCGGAGCATCCTCGTTCGAGCCCGTACTCCAGGCCGGTGGAGTAGCCGAATGCACCCGCCTCCAGGCTCTCCTCCAGCAGCCGCTTCATCTGCGCCAGCTCGGCGGCGTCGGCAGCTCGGTCGCTCATCCCGGCGGCGGACAGGCGGAGATTGCCGTTGGGGACCAGGGTGGCGACGTTGACCGCCGCGCTCTCCTGTATCTCGGCCGCCGCACCGGCAGCCTCGGCAGAGTAGTCTCAGGGGACGCAGTAGGTGATGGTGACGCGCATCTCGCAACTGTAGCCGGTCTGGGACCAGTACGCAGCCGCCCCACGCCGCCGGTCGCCGCGCCGATGGATACGGTGGAGAATGGTCCGCGATGGTAGATACCAGGATCGTGGTAGCCGGTTTGTGCGTGGCGCTGATGCTGACCATCTGGCAGGCGTTCCAGATCACGGCCTAGCGGTGGCTGCATGACTGAACAGATCCCCGACGGCCTGGTCTGCCTGACCTTCGACGACGGCGTCAAATCGCAGCACACCGTCGCCGCGCCCCTCCTCGAGGAGCTGGGCTTCGGTGCCACCTTCTACATCTGCGAGCACTTCCTGGAGAACCAGGAGCGCTACATGACCTGGCCGGAGGTTGCCGACCTCGACGCCCGGGGTTTCGAGATCGGCAATCACACCCGTCACCACACCAACGTGACGACGCAGAGCGAGGCAGAGCTCCTCTCCGACATCGCCTTCATCGACCAACGGTGTGCGGCGCACGGTATTACCAAGCCGACGACGTTCTGCTATCCCGGCTACAACCACTCCGCCGAGGCGGCGGCGGTGGTCGGCAGCCACGGCTTCAGCCTCGCCCGCCGCGGCATCGCGCCCGAGTGCCCCTACCACCGTGAGGGCGGACGGGGCGCCGCCTACGATCCCAGTCGCCACGACCCGCTGCTGATCCCGTCCACCGGCGTACCCGGACCGGCCTATTCCTTCGACGACCTGGCGTGGTCCGTGGATCAGGCCACCGGCGGCGCCGTCTGCGTGCTGACCCTGCACGGCGTACCGGACCTGGACCACCCCTGGGTGCACACCCCGTCCGACACCTTCGAGCGGTACATGCGCTATCTGCAGGACCGCGGCTGCAAGGTCATCGCGCTCCGAGACCTGATGGCCTACGAGGCAGTCCGCGCCACCGTCAGCAGCTGAGGCGGCAGATAGACCCGCCCGCTAGGCGCGGCCGCTACACGTGAGTGCGACGACGCTCTTGGCCGGCAGGGTCAGGCTCAGCGTTGCGCCGTCGACGTTGGCGGCATCGAACCTCGCCGGCGCCACCTGGTCGGGTGCTTCGAAGGTGTTGTGCGCCTGCATGGTCGTCGCGGTGAGGATGCGGCCGTCGACGCTGCCACACGACATTCCCGACAGCTCACAGCTGACCTCCTGC
>CAJWOB010000494.1 GCA_913043885.1 uncultured Spirochaetaceae bacterium
GCCAGGCACCGAGCAGCGTGCGCGGCGGCGGCACGTCGTCGGCGATGGCGCTAGCCAGCTTCTTGAGGTTGTAGCAGGGCACGCCGGGTACATGTGGTGCTCGATGTGCCACCCCATCCGCCAGTAGAGGAAGCTGGTAATCGGGTCGATGCGGATGGACCTGGTGGACTTGCGGAAGTCCGCCACCTCGCCGCGGAGCCCACAGTGCTGGGTCATGCCGACGAAGTAGGCCAGCCAGCCGCCGATGAACGGCGCGACGCTCACCAGTATGGGCAACACCCACAGGCCGGTGGCGATCCCGGCCACCGCCACGCCGCCGTGGAGCAGCAGCTCCACAGCGGCAAACCACCGCGACTTGCGCGCCTCGACCGGCTGGTCGGCGTGGAGCGTGCGAATCCATTGGCGTGCTGGGACATCCGGGGAACCGACGATGCCCAGCACGGTCATCACGATGGTAGAAATCAGGCCGCCTTTGCCGAAGACGCGCCCGGGACGGGTGAGCAGGTTGACCGTGAACAGCTGCGGCAAGAACGTCGGGCCGATGCTCGGGTGGAGCGGCAGCAGGTTCTCGCGGTCGCCCTCTGCGTACTGGGTGTAGCGGTGGTGGTAGGTGTGGCTGGTGCCGTAGTCGAACGGGTCCCACCAGCTCAGCAGGCTGTAGATCTAGAGAAAGACCGTGTTGAGCCACCTGGTCCGAAACGCGGTGCCGTGGCCGAGCTCGTGAGGGGCAACGCCAACCATGAACGTGGCGGCGGTGCCGTGGGCGAACAAAGCCACGCCAAATAGCGCCCAGCGTCCGGTCGACCACAGCCAGAAGGTCAGCGCTCCCAGGGCGGCGACGACAAGAAGGTGCCCCCCGGCCTGCAGCCACCCCTGCAGGTCGCTGCGCTGCATCAGCTGCCGCAGCAGGGCGGGCTCGATCGGGCAGCGGTACCATCCCACCTTCAACCGCTCCCTCACCTCCGCGAGGGGCGGGTAGCTGCGCGGCGCGCCGTTGTCCGTTGCCACTGTGGGGCAGTTCATATCTCGGCGGACCGGCCGCGGCAAGAGGCTTCAGGCGACAGCGACCGGGGCCGGGCTGCGGCTACCACGGCACCACGGCCGGCTGCGTGCGCTCTCGTCCGCCCGGGCGTATCCTCGCCGCGTATGCCGTCGCGCTCCCTGCCGCCCCCGTCGCAGCTGCTGTGCGACTTCGCCGAGCACACTGACCGGTTGTTCGTCGCCGGTGAGGTTTCAGCCCTGTCGGTCGACCGGCGCAGTCAGATGGTGGAGCAGGGGGAGGCCGTCATCATCCACAACCGCCGCCCAGTGTTCGCGTGGGCGATGGCGGGTGCGGCCGGCGCTACGGAGGCGGTGGCCGGCACTACCGCGCACCGGGAGCAGCGGCAGGTGTACCAGTCGGCGTTCCGGCTGCTGCTGAGCACCAGCGCAGAGCCGATCGCGCGCGAGGGGGGCGACCTTTGGGACAGCGGTCGGGTCGATGGCCGCGTCTCCCTGGCTCGCTACGACGGCACGCCGCTGCAACCAGACACGGTCTACTACTGGAGCGTAAGGGTGTGGGACGACGCTGACGGCGAGAGCGCGTTTGCGCCGGTGCGGGCGTTTCTGACCGCCGGCGAGCTGCAGGAGTACCGGTCTCCGCGCTACCCACTGGTGCACCGTCGCGAGCGGCCTGCGCTATCGCGCCGGGTCGACGGCACCACCACCTTCTTCGATTTCGGGCGGGCAGCGGCCGCCCGGCCGCAGCTGACTGTCCGCACCGGCGCGACAGGCGCGCGCCTGCGCGTGCACATCGGTGAGGCGCTCGACAGAGCCGGGCGGCTCGATCGCGACCCCGGGGCCAACATCCGCTACCTGTGGAGCGACGTCAGCCTGTTGGCGGGGGAATACGACTACTCGGTAACCCTCGAGCGCCACGACAGGAGCGACCGGCCCTGGACCTCCGCCGTGCCGCCGGAGATCGGTGAGGTACTGCCGTTCCGCTACTGCGAGGTGGAGGAGCTCGGCCCCGAGCCGCTGGCGCCGGGCCCCGAGCCGGTGGAGCTGGTCGACGCCCCGCTGAGCGACTCGTCGTCGACTTGGACGGCGACCCACAGCCAAGAGTCCCTGGGCCCGGGGCTATCTTCTTCTTGGCGCGTTCCGTTCCACCTCAGGTCTGCCACG
>CAJWOB010000495.1 GCA_913043885.1 uncultured Spirochaetaceae bacterium
CACGGCGCCACGCCCCACGGCGCCACGCCCCACGGCGCCACGCCCCACGGCGCCGGGCGCCGCCGGCGACGGAGAGGCGCGGTGGAACGTCGCGGTGGTTCACGGCGGCGTGGGCGCCTACGGAGAGATCGCCGCCGATGCACTGGCTTGCTACCAGGTCGACTACGTCGCACTCGGTCACTATCACCGCTTCGAGCGCATGCCCCTCGACGGCGGCGGCTGGGCTTCCTATCCAGGCCCGCCGTTTCCTTTCGAGTACACCGCCGCCGCGGCGCGGGGCGGGTACGTGCTGGTCGAGCTCAGCGGCGATTCGGTAACCGCCGAGCGCGTGGAGATGGCGACGCCGCGACTGTGGCGTCTGGCGATAGCCGACCGGCCGCAGTGGGAGCGGCTGCTGTCCGATCTCGGCGAGGACGATGGCGTGCTCATCACCGGCTACCCGGTGGAGCTGCAGAGTGACGTGGCCCACGCCGGTGATAGCGACCCGCGCATCCGGGTCGCTGCCGACGCCGACGTGTACGACGAGGCCGATGCGTTCACCAGAAACACACTCACCGCGGTCCGCCGTCAATTGGAGAGCGCCCCGTCGGCGCCCGACCCGGAGCTCCTCGAGGAGGCGGTGCAGCTGGTTCTGACCCTCATCCGCACCAATGGCGGCGCAGGCGTGGAGCGCGCGGTGCTGGAGGATATAGAGCGGCTGGCCGCGGAGAGCACGCACTGATGTGGCTGAAGTCGATCGAGCTGCTCAACTACAAGACCCGCACCTCCTACCGCCACGAGTTCACGTGGGGGTACAACGAGATCAGCGAGCCGAACGAGTACGGTAAGTCGACGCTCCTCGAGGCGATTGGCGATCTGCTGCGGACGCCCGCGAGCGGTTCCGGGCGCGAGCTGCAGGCCAAACGCACGTTGGGCGCCGAGGAGGACCCGGTCATCCGCCTCAGCGTGGTATCGGGCGAACGGGAGTACCTGCTGGAACGAAACGCGCAGGAGGGTAGCTCGCGCGCGCGGCGGGTCGGTCGACCAGGACGTGCACACCTTCCTGACCGAGCGTTTCGGTGCCGAGTTTCCCGCACTGGCTGCCAGCCTACTGACCATGCGGGAGCGTGATCTCAAGCTGAAGAGCGACGGCGACGCCTTCAAGTCCATCTTCGACGACGTCCTCAAGACCCGGGTCATCGGCGACGTGGGACGCGGCATCGGCGCCTGCCTCGGTGCGCGCGGTGGGCTGAAGGGGGCGGTGGGTGCCGGCGTCGCCCGTTGGCACGAGGACCTGGCCGAGCGCGAACACGACACGGCAGTGGCGCGGGTGGAAGAGCTGGAGCGGCTCTCGGCCGCGCTGCAGGCTGTACACGGCTACCGGTCGGCGACGGCTGCCGCGGCTGCGGAGCAGGCCGCCGCTGACGAGATGGCAGACGCGCGGCGGCAGGCAGCGGAGCGGAAGCAGACGGCTGCGGCTGCCCGCGGCGAGGCGGAGCAGCTCGGAGCGAGCGCAGCCGAGGCCAGACAACGGTTGCTGGCAATCGAGGCCGACGCGGCCGCTGCGGACGATCTGTCCGCCAGCCTGGCACCTCTGCAGGGTGAGCTGGACCGACGCGAGCAGGACACCCGGCGGCGCGCCGAGCTCCTTAGTCAGCTGGAAGAGCGGGGCGCTCCAGACCTGCCTTCGCTACGCGGGCTCCTCCAGCGTTGGCGCGTCGTCCAGGCGGCCAGCAGCTTGCGGGTGGAGGTGGAGAGGGCACCCGCTGGGTCGCGCTTCAACGGCGGCGACCCGGTCGGCGGCGTCTACGACGCCCCGCTCTCGATCGAGACACCGGACCTGACGGTGCGAGTAGTCGGCGAGGAAGCGCTGGCCGGCGGACGTGGCGCCATTCCCGACCGCGCTGCGGTGGCGGCTGAGGTGGCCGCGATCGGAGGGGTGCAGCGGCTACAGCAGGCCCTCGCGCTACCCGAGGAGCTCCAGCAGCTCGAGCGCACCACGGCGGCGCAGCAGGAGGACACGGACCTGGAGCGGCGCGTCGAGGGCCTGCGTGCCCGCCTGGCTGCCGCCAGGGCTGCCGGAGCGCGCCACGAGGCCGCCTCTGACGAGTGGCGGCGGTCCGCCGCTGCGGCAGAGATGGCGCGGGCGGCGCAGATCGACGCGGAGCGCGCCGAGGTGCGTG
>CAJWOB010000496.1 GCA_913043885.1 uncultured Spirochaetaceae bacterium
GGCGCTGCTGCCGGCGGGCGACGCGACGGAGGTCGGGGAGCAGGGGATCACGCTGAGCGGAGGGCAGCGCCAGCGCCTGAGCCTGGCGCGGGCGGTGTACAAGGACGCTGACGTGTATTTGCTGGACGACGTGCTGTCCGCGAAGGCCGTGTCGCCGGCCGAGGCGGCCGCGATCCGCGACAACGCGATACAGCGCCTGGCCCGCGGCCTGGACGTGTCGCAGGAACGCATCACCGGCATGGGTGAGGGGAACCACTGGTCGAGCTGGCAGATTTCGGATGAGGATGTGCAGCTGCATGTGGTGCCGCCGCTGGAAACGGTGTGCCACGCCGTGTACGAGTATCTGATCGCGCCGCTGCTGGCGCGGGAGGGCATCGACCCGGACCGGTACACGCTGTGGTATGACACTTCGCGGCTGACGCAGGATCCGGACAAGTCGGATGAGGCGTCATCGGCGGCGGAGGCTGGGGTGTTGAAGATCGCCGAGCAGCTGCGGTTCTTGGGCCTGCCGGAGGACGGCGGCTACGACTTGTCGACGGATGAGGGTCGCGCGGAGTGGGCGCGGGAGGCGATCATCCGTGACCCGTCGCGGCTGCGCGCGTTGCAGCCGCTGGTGCCGGAGTTGGCCGGTGTCGAGTTCCCGGACCCGCCCGCTGTGCAGCCCTCGGGAGGCGGTTCGGCGGTGGATGAGTCGGGGGCGGCGCAGCAGCGGGAGCCGCAGCTGGAACCCGACCCGCAGGAACGGCCCGCGCTCAGATCGGTACGCCAGTGACTTTCGTTGATCAAGAGTTCCTGAACGATTCAACAACGGGATTGGTCGGTGACTGCTGGCGTTCCGCGATCGCGAGCGTGCTGGGTGTACCACGCGACGCTGTGCCTCATTTTGTGCGGGATTACGGCGACGACTGGATGCGCGCCACGCTCGACTGGCTGCAAACCAATGAGCAGCCGACGCTGCGCTACACCGAGGATTACACGTTCCCGATAGGGCGTAGCGCGTCGCCTTACGTGATGATGGCGGGCAAATCGCCGCGCGGCCACCCCCATGCGGTGGTGGCTGACGCCCGAACCGGCGAGGTGGTGCACGATCCGCATCCGTCGCGGGAAGGTTTGTCGAAGACGTGGGGCGTGTTCTATTTCGCCGACCGTGAAGGCGGCTCCTGATGTGGCCGCGCCCTGGTGAGGCTTTGTCGCGCACGATCGACGCCGAGCGCGCCATCGCCGCCCTGTACGGGGAAGCGTTGTCGCGGTGGGCTCCGCAGGCCCTGGCGGCGGCGCTGCCCGCCCTGCCCGGCGCGGAAGCCCTGACCGCGGCCGTGTTGCCGCCGGACCCGGACGCGGTGCAGCAAGCCCAGCAGGACTGGGAGGCCCACGCGGAGGCCGTGGTGGTGGCCGGGGCCGCCGCACTGTGGGCGGCGGCGGTGTCGGAGGCCGCCGACGACCTGGGCGTCGATTTGGGCCTGCCGGTGTTCGACCTGGGCGGCGTCGGCGACCCGGGCGACCTGGACGGTGTGGCCGCGCAGATCGTGGCCCGCCACACCGGGGACCGGCCGCTGGTGGTGGCGCGGCGGCTCGACCAGGTGCGCGACGCCCTACCTGACGCGCTGGCAGAGTTCACCGCGGCGACACGCGAGCAGGCGGCGACGGTGCCGGTGCAGGTGCACGACAAGCTGACCGCCGAACTGGCGGCGGCCGGCCAGTATGTGGCCGCCGACGTGCCGGCCCCCGAACGGGTGGGTATGGCGCGGCGCAGGGCCGCCGACGTGCTAGACCCGGGCAGCCCGCAGATGGCCGGGGTGGCCGAGCAGCGCGGATACCAGGCCGCCGCCGTCCTCAACAATGCGACGGTGGAGGCGGCGCACCGCTCCGAGGACGCCGACGATCTGGAGAAGGTGTGGATCGCGACGCTTGACTCGAAGACGCGGCACACCCATTTCGCGGCGGACGGGCAGCGGGTGCCGTTGGGTGGCATGTTCGCGGTGGGCGGCGCGGAGCTGCGCTACCCGTCGGACCCGCTCGGCCCGGCGCGGGAGGTTTTCGGCTGCCGGTGCCGCGTCGGCATCCTGGCCCGGGACGAGCCGTTGCCGGATGAGGTGGACCGGCACACCGAACGCTCGGCGGGCGACTCTACCGTGCGCAACCGGCAGGGCTCGCAGGCC
>CAJWOB010000497.1 GCA_913043885.1 uncultured Spirochaetaceae bacterium
GTCCAGTAGGTCGGCAGTGGCTCACCCAATACGTAGGGTCATAGGTTCTTTACCGCCGTCCCGACCGACAGGTTCGGCTCCCTCGAGCTGTAGAACTTGAACAGGTTGAACCGGGTGAGCAGTCCTATGTCGGCCATTACCGAGAACGCCGACTGCCCGGTGGCAAATACGGTCGGGATGTCGCGGTAGGCGGCCTTTACGTTGGCCCCCACCGATACACCCCAGAAGGCGTAGCTCGAGAAGAAGTTATACGACGCGTTTAGCGTGGCGATCGATTCGGAGATATGAGCTGCTGCGCTGCGTTCTCCCTAGCTGTTGTAATGGGTAAAGGGCAAGTACAGCACCTTGGCAGCGGCGCCGAGCCCAAGGTGGTCGTAGCGGGTGGTGAATACCACGCTCTCGACCCGGGTGTCGCTGATCCAGTTGTTGTGCAGCACAGATAGCTCGGTGCGCGCCAGCGAGGCGCTCGCTGCAGGGTTGGCCTGGATGAATCCCGAGTCGTCAGCAATGGCCGTAAACGCGGTGCCCATCCCCTCCATCCTGCCGCCAGATGGGATCAACAGCGCCGGGAACACGGTGAGGCCGGCATTGGCATCCACCTGCGTTTCCAGCGAGGCGAACAGCTGGTGATAGAGGTTGCTGCTGTCGGCCGCCGCGAAACTGGCCGATGCGACCAGGAGGACTGTGGCGGCGAGCCGTTTCATTCGAGCAGAATATAGCACCCAGGGGTATAGAATTCTGATCGGACCGTTCTGGCGCGAGGTTGAGCGATGACCGCAGCGTCTATGCGAGTCGCAGTAAGCTGTGGATATTCGTAGGGACCGCAGCTGTGAGCCGGCCGTCGTGACAGTCCTATCAATAATAACGCGCGTCTGGCGGAGCCTGGTGGTGGTGATGCTGCTGGTCGGCGCCGGTGGCACCAGTGAAAGCCGACTCGAGCAGGCTCAGGCGCTCATCGAAGCCAAGGAATACAACCAGGCCATCCTGCTGCTCAGCTCGCTGGTGGACGAGAAGCCAGAGTTCCTCGACCGCGCCCAGGCGCTGATCGATGACGTGTTTCAGATCAAGGAGGAGTACAGCAACACCCTCGACGAGTTGGTCGAGACGCTCACGGTAGCCGAGGACCCTGCGCTCGCCCTGCAGCTCATCGACCGGCTCGAGGAGATCGATCCCAACCCAAACGACGAGGTCAGTGCGCAGCTCGCGCAGGCCCGCGAGAGGGTGTCGGTCCTCTTCCTGCGCGAGGCGCTGGCCGCCACGATGGATGCGGCGGCCGTCGAGCTGGCGGCCAGTAACTACGCCGGCGCGATTACCCTCTTCATCGACGGTTACACCGTTTTCGAGCAGCGGTTCGACGGCTCCCAATATGGGAACCTGGTGGTGGCGGCGGTGGCACGCTCGACGGAGAGGCTGATCGCCGCAGCAAACGAGACCACGGAGCTGCAGCAGCAGGTGGCTGACGTGGCGCTGGCGATCCAGGACGAAGTGGCGGAGGGTAGGGTGCCCAGCGTCGATCAGGCCCGTCTGCTGATGCTGCCGACTGCCGACAGCGCCACACGCTCCGTCGCCGCAGGCGTGGAGCCTCGCCAGCTCGCGCCGGTGGCTGCCCGAGCAGCTGGCGCTACAGGCTGACGCCCGGGAATCAGAGGCCTACCAGTTTCTGGCGCGGGCGCAGCTGAGCTCTGCGGTCGCCGGAGGCACGCTGACTATCCGCGATGAGGTGGACCAGGCGGTCGAGCGCCTGCTCGAACAGTTGCGGCTGGCAAGCGCCCACGCCGCGAGCTGGCGCGACGCGCTGGCCGCCTATCGGGCGTTGCCGAGAGTGCCACCGCTCGCCACCGCCCTGATCCCCACTGCGGAGGGCGTTCTCCAGCAGCTGGACGATGCGGTGGCGGCTGATGGCGCGACCGCTACCGCGTTTGCGCTGCCACTGGTTCGGGAGGAGGTGGACGCCATCGCCGCCGCCCTCAGCAGCGTCCGCTCGCAGGTGGCGGCTGCGGCTGAGCAGATCGAGGGCCTCCCCGGTGCGTCCCCCGATGTGCCACCGCGCCGCTTCCCCGACGCGGCTGCCGCCGCGCTCGCGGACGCCATCGCCGAGGCGGAGAGAACCTTGACCCAGGCGGCCGGCGTGGGCGCCGTCTGGGG
>CAJWOB010000498.1 GCA_913043885.1 uncultured Spirochaetaceae bacterium
GGCCGACGCAACCGTCGTTACCGCCGACATCGCGGATGTGCTGGATGGGGCGAGCGTTCGTAGGGGGCGCACGGAGGTGGCCTACTTCGACCCGCCTTATAACGCTCGCCAGTATAGCGATAACTACCACGTGCTCGAGGCAATTGCGCGCTGGGATGGCGCCGAAGTGCACGGCAAGACCCGCAAGGCGCGGCGCCCCGGGCTCAGGAGCGCATTCTCGCGGCGCAGTCAGGTGGCGGAGGCGCTGGCTGCGTTGGTGTCAGCGTGCCGCGCCAAGCGCATCTACCTGTCCTATAGCTCGGAGGGGCTGCTGAGTGCTGACCAGGTGTGGGCGCTGCTACGGCAGCGCGGAGCGGTGGAGCGCTGGGCGTTCGACCACCCGGTGTTCGGCCACGGCGCCGGCGTTGCTCGCAAGCGGCGGGTTACCGAGTACCTGTACGAGCTCCGCCCGCGGGCGGCATAGCGGGCATGGGCGGTGCAGAAGGTCTGGGCTCGACGAAGCAGGAGCTGTTCGACAGCGACGGCAACAGCCGCGGTTTCTACTCCCCCCGCAACCGCCTGAACGACCTTACTGGCAAAGAGTGGCTCTACTGGACGCGGTCGGTAATCAACCGGCCGTACCCCCCCAGCTGCCAACACCGGCTCCGCAACCAGCACGGTGGTCAGAAGCCGCCGGAGCTGTGTGCGGACCTCATTCGGGTGTTCAGCAAGCAGGGCCAGCGGGTGCTCGACCCCTTTGCCGGTGTGGGGGGCACCCTCCTCGGCGCCGCGATGGCCGAGCGGCAGGCGTTCGGAATCGAGATAAACCCTCGCTGGATAGCGATCTACCGCGAGGTGTGCCGGCTCGAGGGGCTCACCGAGATGCCGGTGGCGGAAGGGGACGCCGCCGCGCTGCTGGCCGGCGTCGATGGTGGGGTGTGGCAGGGAGCGGGTAGCGAAGGGGAGCAGGTCGATCTGATCCTGACCGACGTGCCCTACTGGCACATGGATGTCGCGCCGCGCTCTACCGGCACCTTCAAGCGGGTGGGGGAGCCGGCGCGTCCTGCAGCGGCAAGCAGCCTGGCGGCATTCGGAGACCCGACGGCGAGTGTCGGCAAGGACGAATGGCTGGCGCTGATGCGAGCGGTCTTCATCGGGGCGGTGCAGCGGTTGCGAGACGGTGGCTATCTGCTCACCTTCATCGGTGACATGTACTTTGCCGGCGAGTATCACTGCCTGTCAGCAGAGCTCGCCAACGTTCTGCGAACGCTTCCCGGGCTCACCTGGCAGGCCAATCTGGTGTGGTACGACGTCTCCAAGAAGCTGCACATATACGGCTACCAGTACCGCTACATCCCCTCCCTGGTGCACCAGAACGTCCTCGTGTTCAGAAAAAGCGGCTAGTCGTCGATGAGGGGGTATGTTTCTCGGCCGCGTTCGTCGCATCTCGACCGTGCTAGCGCTGTGCGCCGCCTGCGTCGCTCCTCCCGTCTTTGCCGCCACGGATCGGGCCGAGGACACCAATCAGGACGGTCGGCCCGACACCTGGCTGGAGGAGGTGGGCGGTGTGCTGGTCGCACTGGCGTTGGACCGCAACTTCGACGGCGCGGTGGATGCCCGCACCACATTTGATAGGGAAGGACGCCGTGAGCTCGAGGAGTTCGACTTCAACTTCGACGGGGAGATGGACGACTTCTACCATTATGAGGAAGGAGTGCTCGCCCGCCAGGAGGTGGATTCGAACTTCGACGGCGCGGTCGACGTCTGGGTGCACCTCGTGGATGGTCTGTACATCGCTCGCTACGAACAGGACACCGACTTCGACGGCAGCCCCGACCGCAGCAAGGTATTCGGCGAGCTTCCGGACGTCGCCAAAGGCGACAGCTGATCCCGCCGGCGGCCGCCGCTCGTGACGGTCGCGGGGCATCACGCAGTAGAAGAGCAGCTCCGCCGGGCAGCAGGGGTTGGTGAGCCTGGAGGCGGCGTCGATCAAAACGACCCGGAGCAGCGCGGCGGCCTCGCTGTGCACCTCCCACACCGCGGAGGTAGACCCTACACCTACTACGCGCCCTCTGACCTCTACAGGGGTTATGAGCCCAACCACGCACAGGCCCCCGGGCATGCACACACGCATGTCGCGACGCTAAAGGGGCTTACTCT
>CAJWOB010000499.1 GCA_913043885.1 uncultured Spirochaetaceae bacterium
AGGAGCTCGTTCATCTGGTCGGGCGTCCAAAGATAGAACAAGCCCTCCTCGCCTTCCGAGTCGGCGTCCAGTGTCGAGTAATAGCCGCCGGCCGGATCTTGCATGTCGCGGATCGCCCAGTCTGCGGTCTCGCCCGCGACCTGCGCGAAATAGGGTTCACCCGTGGCCGCATGCGCCTCACTGTAGACTGTAAGTAGGGCTGCATTGTCGTATAGCATTTTCTCGAAGTGCGGAATTGCCCAGTACCGGTCCACCGAGTAGCGGAAAAATCCGCCGCCGAGATGGTCGTAAAGTCCTCCGCTCGCCATGCGTGTCAGAGTGAGCGTCGCCATGTACAGCGCTTTTAGCTCCGGAGTTCCGGATTCGGCAGTGGCACGCCACGCGGCTAGTAGAGTTTCAATGTTTGTCGGATGCGGAAACTTCGGTGCCTTGCCGAAGCCGCCGAACTCTGCGTCGAACGACGCTTCGAGCTGTTGCTGCGCACGTCGGGGCTGCTCTCCCGCTCCAACAAGTTCATGTACCACCGCAGTACCTGGAGCGCCATCGACACCTTCACCGGACGCGCCCTTTCCGGCCCGCTCCGCGAGGCTGGCGTCATCCTCAACCAGGTAACAGTGGTTACCTCCACCTGGGGCGAGTGGCGCGAGGCCTACCCGCACACCACCATTATTGCCGAGGATGGCGGCCTCGGCTGCCGCTATCCGCTCAACCCGCTACGCGGCTGGGACGATGGCGGCCCGATCTTCGCTGTGGGCGATGTCGATCCGCGGCTGGCCGTCCACGACGTCGTTGTAGGCGCGATATCACCAGACGGCATGCCTATCGCGTTTCCGGTGGGGCCGGCGCAGCTGGCACTCGAGGCGGGGCAGCAGGTCACACATGCCGGCGTTAGCGTGCGCGCCGACGCGGGGGGAATGCGCGTCTACGCCGACGAGCAGGAGCTGGTGGCACACCAGTCGTTCTGGTTCGCGTGGAGTCAGTTCTACCCCGACACGCAGCTGTGGCCGGGTCCCGGCTAGGCCAGCTCGAGCAGCTCGGCGTGTCGCGCATTGCGGCGCGCCAACTGCCACTGACCCTCAGTCGGTTCCATGCCCTGTTTTCGAGATAGGCCTGCCCGATCGGCTTCGGCGGTGCCGGAGCGGCGCACATCCTCTACGCGTCCCGAACGCACGACCATAACGATGCCGTCGATTATGACGTAGCAGTCACCGCGGCCGGCCACGTCGCTGGCCTGCGGTTGCAGCGACCGCTCGAGGAGCTGAGCCCGATCGCGGAGACGGGCGGCGGCTGCGAAGTCGCCCCGCTCGGCCGCCTAGCCCATTAGTGCGCGCACGTCGTCGGCGGCGCTGGGGTCGGGCTGCTGCAGGGAGCGCGTGGCTTCCCGATAGAGGCGAGCGTGTTCCTCCTCCAGCGTCGGCGTGTCGCAGATAGGGGTGCAGGCTCCCATGTCGAAGCGAATGAAGCGGGTCAGGCCGTGCACCGAGCAGGTGCGGAGTCGGAAGCGGTCGGTCATGTAGCCGAGGATGGCTTCTGCGGCGGCGTAGGAGACGTAGGGGCCGAACACTGCGTGCCGCAGGGAGGCGGGTACCGGTGCATCGCCGTCGGGGCGATAGCGCTGGAAGGTGGGGAAACGGCAGCCGGCGGTGGTGAGCCGCTGCAGATGCCAGAAGCCAGCGGCCTCGTCCGGGAGCGCCCGGTTGTAGCGTGGACGCCAGCGCCGAATCAGATTGCGCTCCAGCACGGCCGCCTCGTGGGCGTTTCTGGTGAGGATCAACTGCAGCACCTCGGCCGTGGCGACAAGCCGCGGTCTGCCGCGTGTCGGCGGCCAAAGTAGCCGCCGACGCGCCGCGCCAGGTCGGTGGCCATGCCGACGTAGAGGGGGCGCTCGGTGCGTCCCGCACCGCATCGAAACAGGTAGCAGCCGGGGGCATGCGGCAGGGCGGCGGGGCGCTGCACCGCTCGACTGTGCGCGGGGCCGCACGGCGTGTCGACCGATGGTGGGCGCCACCACTGCGGCGCGGTGGGCGGCGGGGCCGCGCGCGTGGAGCTCCGGCCGGGTAGCGTCTGGGCCCTCATCTACGCCGTCGCACCCTTACCGCCCCACCGCCAGGAGGCCCTCGTCGAGCTG
>CAJWOB010000500.1 GCA_913043885.1 uncultured Spirochaetaceae bacterium
ACCGCGACGGGCTGGCGATGATCCCGGGCGTCCTCACGAGGGCGGAGATCGATCACCTACGAGGGGTAACCGACCGCTGCTTCAGCGACCCGGTGCTGCTGGGCACCAAGTATACGAGCACCACCACCGATGGCAGCGGCGGCAGAGAGGGCTACGTGCTGCGCAACACCATCGAGTTGGACGCGGCGTTCGTCGACATGCTGGTGCGCGAGCCAATCCTCGGCCTGGCAGAGGCGGTGCTCGGGCCCGACTGTGCGTTCTGTGGACAGAACGTCATCCGCAATGGGCCGGGCCAAGGCGTCGAAACCTGGCATGTCGACGATGTGGTCGAGTTCCCGCTACCGGATGAGGTGCCCCACCACGACCGGATGCCGGTGCAGTGGTTCACCATCCAGATACCGCTCTCGGACGTCGACAGCGATGCCGACGGGCCGACTCAATTCGTGCCGGGCAGCCAGTACTCTGGGCGGACGCCCGCCAGCCAGGAGGACCTCGACTTCGATGGGGCCGGGCCGGTCTCGGTGTACTGCAAGGCTGGCGATATCTACCTCCACAACAACCAGACCTGGCACCGTGGCGCGCTGGTCACCGGCAGCCGGACCCGCTACCTGATGCAGACCCAGTATCAGGCGGCCTGGGCATTCCGGCGCTTCGCCGAATACAACCGCGTGCCCGTCCCCGACACGCTGCTGTCCAAGTCGAGCGAGCGGGTGCGGGCGCTCCTCGGCCGGTAGTCGCGCCGCCGGCGCGCGGTCAGAAGGGCATGTCGCCGAGCGGGCCGCTCCAGAGCGTGCCATCGTCGGCGAACTGCTACCTCTCCGCCCAGGCCACCTCCCATAGGTGCCCATCGGGGTCGCCGAAGTAGCCGCTGTAGCCGCCCCATGTGGTGTCCGAGGCCGGCTTGAGGAGAGTGCCCCCGATCTCGGGCACGAGTTGCAGAACCTCGTCCACCTCAGACTTAGCCCGCACGTTGTAGGCCGACGTCACGCCACCAAACCCGGGACGCCCCGGGTCGTTTCGCCCCGGCATCTCCGCCGCGAAGTCCGCCAGTGAGTAAAGGGCGAGCCTCGTTCCGGTTGTAAGGAACATCACATAGGACTTGTCCGCAGACGCAGTCGGCAGCCCGAGTCCCTCGTGATAGAACGCCACCGATCGCTCGATATCCGTCCCCCCCAGGGTGAGGATGCTGATCCGCGGCTCGAGTGCAGTCATGTTCCCTCCTGTCGCCAGACTAGTGCAGGCACGTGACCGAGGCGGCACGCCAAAGAGGATGCGACGGATCGTCGTGCGATCGGCGACGCGAAGACGGTCGAAGTCGTGTAGGACCGAGGCCCGGTCGTAGGCGACCTCCCTCATGTCGATATCCACGCGCCCGGCCGCAAAGCTGGCCACGAGGTAGCGTGCGCCCGGTTGGCGCCCACAGCCGAGCGCGCCCGGGTTGATGTAGCGCGCCGCGCCGGTGACATCCGCGCGCGAGTGATCGTGGCCGTAGAAGACCGTGCCCGAGGTGCGACCGAAGAGCGCATCGAGCGATGCTGCACTGCGGTCGGACGCGGCACCCCGGCCCGCACCGAAGCGTTGCCCATTTCCGACAACCGCGCGCCCACCCGGCTAAATGGGTCGGCAGGATCGACGCCCTGGCACGTCTCTGCCACGCGACGCGCGTCCGCCATCGATGGTGCGAACACGGACACGCAGTCCAGCGTGCGAAATGCGGGAACCACCCCGGCGGTGCTCAGCAGCCCAGGGGTAGGCTTGTAGCCGACGATGCCGTTGAATCCGGCGGGCACCCGCCCCGATCCGGCGGTGTCCGTGCCGAGTGAGAACGACACCATGCCACGCGCCACGGAGACCGCAGACCCGGAGCTCGAGCCCCCGGGGATGTAGCCAGCCGCAAGCGGGTTTTCCGGCACTCCGTACGGCGATCGAGTGCCCACCAGGCCGGTGGCAAACTGATCGCGGTTGGTCTTGCCGATGAGCACCGCGCCGGCCTGCTCCAGAGGTGTCACCACCGTAGCTGATAGATCTGGGGTATAGCTGAACGCCGGACAAGCAGCACTGGTGGGCATGCCGGCGACGTCGATGTTGTCCTTTACCGCGAATGTGAGGCCACGCAGCGGCAGG
>CAJWOB010000501.1 GCA_913043885.1 uncultured Spirochaetaceae bacterium
GATCAGGACGATCCGCTTCCCTTCCACCAGTCCGCGATTGGCATTGTGCTTGCGCCGCACGCCGGAATGGCGTGCGCCATCCGAAGGCTGGATGAAGGTGCGTCCCACGTAGTGGCTGCGGATGATGCCGAGTTCGAAGGGCAGGCCGGACTGCTGGGCATAGCCGATGGCAAACTGCAGTAGGAGTAGACCAGCCAAGAGCCAGACAATGCGGATGAGCCCCGGCATGTCACCGGGGACGATGTGGTCGTCGATGGCGATCTTGGTCACATAGGGGCCAGCCTGCTGCACAGCGCTCAGCGTCAGAATGAGGACGAAGGCGAGCACAACCCAGGCGCCGTACGGTCGCAGATAGCTCAGCAACCGGGCAAGCAGCCGGGTATCAACGCTGCGCGAGCTCCTTTCTTCTTCAATCATAGCTGTTTGAGCTCCTGAACCACGCTCTGGCGTCGACAGAGCTCGGCGTATATGCCGTCGGCCGCCACGAGCTTATCGTGACTGCCCTCCTCGGCGATATGGCCGTCATCGAGGACAATGATGTGATCGGCCCGCCTCACCGTTGAAACGCGATGGGCGATGAGAATGGTCGTCGATCGGTTAATGACCTGCTGGAGCTGTCCGAGGATTTCCTCCTCGGTGTGGGTGTCGACACTGGCAAGGGCGTCATCCAGGATGAGGATGGGCGGTTTTCCGACGACGGCGCGGGCGATGGCGTCTCGTACATGCCAATCGGTATTGGGGGCGCCCAACTTGGTTTCGTCGAGCGGCGGCGTCGGCCACGGCGGCGCGCACGCGATCGGCGCGGACGGCCAGGTGAGCCCGGAGCTGCAGCGCAACCCGACCTCCCTCAACGCGCACGCCATCGCCACGGACCCGACCAACCGCTTTGCCTACGTCCCGTGCATCGCGGAGGAGGGCGGCGTCGCGGGCAACGCCATCCACGGCTTCTCCTTCAGCTCCGCGACCGGCGCGCTGGAGCCCACCGGCCCACCCCTGACGCCGGCGCCGACCGCCCCCGGCCTCAACCGCTTCGTGTGGAATCTCCGCTATCCGGATGCGACCAAACCGGACAAGGAGCTGGCTCCCGATGCCCCGCCAACCCTCGGCGAGTCGGAGCCGAGTGCGAATGGCCCAGTTGCGCCGCCGGGGCGCTACCAGGTGCGCCTGGAGT
Organism: uncultured Spirochaetaceae bacterium; assembly: GCA_913043885.1. Lineage (GTDB taxonomy): Bacteria > Spirochaetota > Spirochaetia > SZUA-6 > Bin103 > Bin103. The sequence goes on from CAJWOB010000501.1 coordinate 1,172, forward strand.
CGGGGGAGCTCGCTGACACTCAGTCGCTGGAGATTCGTCGCGATCCGCGCATCGCCGCCAGCGACGAGGACCTGCAGCGCCAGTTCGAGGCATGGCGCAGCGTATGCGAGCAGCTGTCGCGCATCAGCGAGCTGCTGGACTCCATCCGCCGATTGCGCCGCCAGCTGACTGGCTGGCAGACGACGCTGGACGACCCCGCTACCCCGGCGGCGGAAGCGGCGAAGCGGCTCGCCGAGGAGCTCGACACCCGCGAGCAGGCGCTCCAGGCCGGCAAGGCCGGCGACCTCGGTAACCGGCTCAGTGAGCCAGGGTCCCTTACCGAGCAGCTGAACACGCTGCTGAGCGTCATCGCGGCGGCGGACGCGGCGCCGAATGCCGCGGCCGAGGAGATGTTCGAGCTGTTGCGGGCGAGGCTGGACGAAGAAACCGAGACCTGGCGCCAGTTGAATGTCGGCCAGATAGCGGAGCTCAGTGCCATGCTGGTAGAAGCTGGTATTCCACCGCTGGGCGGCTAGCCACCGACCGACCACTTTGCGGCTCGCCTACATCACCGCCACCGACTTCATCGTCAGGTCGGCCTACCAGATGGGCAAGTCGCCGCTGCTGCCCGTGTTTGCGGCCGCACTCGGCGCCGGCGGGACCTACCTGGGCGTCATCGTGGCAGTGTCCACCCTTACCGGCATCGTGCTGAAGCCGCTGGTGGGGGCACTGGCCGATCGCTGGGGCGTCGGTGTGTGGCTGTGGGGAGGGGCGGCGCTGTTCGCCGGCATACCGTTCCTCTACGGCCTGGTGCATACGCCCGATCAGCTCTTCGCCCTGAGGCTGGCCCACGGGTTGGCCACGGCCATCTACGGACCGGTGACGTTGGCGTTCGTGGCCCAGCTCGGGGCGGACGGCAAGCGAGCCGAGCGGCTTGGCTGGTTCGGC
>CAJWOB010000502.1 GCA_913043885.1 uncultured Spirochaetaceae bacterium
GGCGAGAAGCACCGGATTCCCGAAGCGGTCCGCGATAGCTTCCGCCGCGTCGGCCTGGCCCACGCCCTGGTCATCAGCGGCCTGCACGTCGGGCTGGTCGCCATGTTCGCCTTCACGGCCCTGAAGTTGTGCCGCGCGCCCGACCGGCTCGCCGCGGTAATCACCGGCATGGCGCTGATGGGTTACGCGGTCGTCACCCAGATGGCGCCGCCAGTTGTGCGGGCCGCGATCATGGCCAACGTCGTCCTTTGCGGCCGGGCGCTGTGTCGGCGCGGGGATCCGTTCAACTCGCTGGGCCTGGCAGCGCTGATCATCCTGGCGCTCTGGCCCACTTGCTTGCGGGCACTGGGCTTCCAGCTCTCCTTCCTGGCGACCGCCGCCATCCTGGGTCTGAACGGTCCGCTTGCCGCCCGTTTCCCCGCCCGCTGGCGTTGCGAGGATTCCGCCGTCGGACGCTGGGTCGTGCTGCCGCTGTGCGTCTCGGTGGCGGCCCAGCTGGGCACGGCCCCGTTGATAGCCTATCACTTCCAGCAGCTGGCACCTATCGGGCTGGTGGCGAACCTAATCGCGGTGCCGCTGTTGGCGCTGGCCGTGGCGCTGGGCCTGCTGGCCGCGCTGACTGGCTGGTGGCTGCCGGCGGCCGCCACTGCCTTCAACGGGTGCAATTACCTGGTCATCTCCGCCCTGCTGACCGGAGTCGAGGCGCTGGCGGCCTGTCCCGGGGCCGCGGTGGCGGTGGCGCGCCCCGGCATTCGCTGCGCCGCTACCGTGGTCGGGGCGGCCTGCGTCCTGCTGCTGTTGCCGCGTTGCCGCCGCAGCTGGCGTGGTACGCTGTTCGCCGCCATCACCTGGCTCAACGTCGCCGTCTGGGGCCGCGTCCTCGAGCCGCAGGATCTGCAGGTGGTCTTCCTGGACGTGGGGCAGGGGGACGCGGCGGTGGTCCGCTTTCCCAACGGAACCGCCATGGTCGTCGACGGCGGCTCCCGATCGAGCTATTACGATCACGGTGCCCGCACCCTGCTGCCGGTACTGGACCACCTTGGTATCAGCACCATCGATGTGGTGGTCGCCTCTCATCCCCACAACGACCATATCGGCGGACTGGTGACGCTCCTGGAAACGCTGCCGGTTCGGCATTACGTAGACAGCGGCCAGCAGTTCGACTCGTGGACGGCGCGCCGGCTGCGGCAGCTGATTGCAGAGAAGAAAATCGCCTATCACCCGGTGGCGGCCGGCGACAGCCTGGCGGGACTGGGGGGCGTCGGCGCCCTGGTCCTGCACCCGACCCGCGCCTTCGTCGCCGCCGACGGCAGCGCACAGCACAACACCAACAACGGGTCGGTCGTGCTGCGCCTTACCTACGGCGACTGCCAGCTGCTATTCACCGGGGACGTGGAAGAGGAGACCGACGCGGCACTGGCGGGGTGGGGCCGGCGGTTGCGGGCCGACGTGCTCAAGGTCGCCCACCACGGCTCAGCCACTTCGTCGCGACCTCGATTTCTGGACGCGGTGGCTCCGGCCGTCGCGGTGATTTCGGTCGGGGCCGTCAACAAGTTCGGGCATCCGGCCCCGCAGGTTCTCGCGGCGCTCGAGCACCGGCAGGTCCAGGGGTTGCGCACCGACGAGGAGGGCGCCGCCATGCTCTGCACCGACGGGCGCACTTTGCAGATTCACACGATGGCGCGGCAACCGTGGGTGCTGCCGCTGCGGCCCGGATCCGCTCCTTGAACCGCCCTGACCGAGGCGATATATTCCCCCGCCCGCGAATCACATGGTCATTTGAAACGGAGGATTCAAGTGAGTCTGTTTTCACTGGCAGGCAAGGTGGCGCTGGTCACCGGCGGCGGCCGCGGCATCGGCCGCGGCATCGCCGAGGGGTTGGCCGGCGAGGGGGCGAAGATCGTCTGTGCCGCGCGCACCCGCGCCCAGCTCGACGAGACGGTAGCAGCGATCGCCGATGCCGGCGGTCAGGCGGCGGCGGTGGAGATCGACATGTCGAGCCTGGAGTCGATCGATCGGGCGGTGGAAGAGGCGGTTGCCGCATTCGGCCAGGTCGACATTCTGGTCAACAACGCCGGCATGAACATCCG
>CAJWOB010000503.1 GCA_913043885.1 uncultured Spirochaetaceae bacterium
CCTGTTCTTGGAGCCGATGATGAGCGCGGCCGGGCAGATCGTGCCGTCGGTGGAGTGGATGCAGCGGATCGCGGCGATCTGCAAGGAGCGCGGCATCCTGCTGGTGGCGGACGAGGCGCTGACCTGTTTCGGGCGGACGGGCAAGTGGTTCGCGTTCGAGCACCTGGGGGTGGTGCCGGACGTGGTGACCTGTTCGAAGGGACTAGGTGGGGCGGTGCCAATCTGTGCGGTGGTGACCACCGACGAGATCGCCGACAAGGCCAACGAGGCCGGGTTCATGGCGTTCAGCTCGCACCAGGGCGACCCGCTCCTGTGCGCCACAGCGCTGGCCAACTTGGAGATTGTCGACCGCGACAACCTGGTGGAAAATGCGCGGGTGGTGGGCGGATATTTCATGGAGAAGCTGCGCGGCCTGGTGGAGCGCTACGGGGTGGTGGGTGAGGCACGGGGCCTCGGGCTGTGCCTGGGGATCGAGATGGTGACCGATCCGGTGACCAAGACGGCGAACTTTGCGGGGGCGAAGGCGGTGTCGCGCTACTGCCAGGAGAATGGGTTGCTGCTGCAGACGTTGCTGGGGGAGGTGGACGAGGATCGGCTGAAGTTGCGGCAGATGGAGTTGTCGGGGGTGCACGTGCTCCGGTTCATGCCGCCGATTACGGTTACTCGCGAACAGATCGATGAGGCAATGGCGATTGTTGAGGAGGGGGTAAGGGTGGCGCAGGAGACTACTGGGAAATGAAGGGTGGAACACCGAGGAACGGGCACACAACCTGAGAATTGTGTATGGAGTTCAAGGTAAGAGGGATAATCGTACCGATCGTTACGCCGTTCGATGGGGCGGGAAATGTGGACACGGTGGGTGTGACGCGGCTGGTGGACTACTTGATCGATCGGGGGATCGCGGGACTGTTCTCTGGTGGGACCACCGGCGAGGGTTTTCTGCTGAGCCTGGATGAAAGGCGGCAGCTTGCGGAAGGAGTGGTGGCGGCGGCGGATGGGCGGGCGCCGGTGATCGTGCATGCGGGGGCGGCTTCGACGCCGGATGCGGTTGCCTTGTCGCGGCATGCGCAGGCGGTGGGAGCGCAGGCGGTGGCGGTGATTCCGCCGTTCGTATATCGCCATTCCGAAGCGGGATTGCTGCGGCACTTTGTGGCGGTGGCGGCGAGCGTGCCGGAGTTGCCGGTCTATCTCTACAACTTCCCAGCGATATGCAACAACACGTTGACGGTGGAGCTGGTGCAGCAGATCATGGAGGAGGCGCCCAACGTGGTGGGGATGAAGGACAGCAGCGGCTCGCTGGACGCCCTGGCCGAACTGGTGGCGGTGACCGGCGGTCGGTTCAACGCCGTCAGCGGGCCGGACGGGCTGGCGCTGATGGCGCTGGCGCTGGGCTTCGACGGCTGCGTCTCGGGCAATGCCAACGTCGTGCCGGAGCTGATGGTGTCACTGTACGATGCGGTGAAGGCGGGTGAGATGGCGCGGGCGCGGAAATGTCAGGAGAGGCTCAACCGCGTGCGTGCGTTGCTTCAGGACGGCGGCAATCTGTCGCTGTTCAAGCAGATGGTGCGACGCCGCGGCGTCGAGGTGGGCGATGTGCGGGGGCCGCTGCTGCCGGCCGATGATGTAGCCGTCGATGCGATCGCGGCGCGGTTGACCGCCGAGGTCGGGCTGCTGGAGACAGTATGACGAAGCCAACGGACATACCGCCAGGCGCGGCCGGCATGGCGCCGGGTCCGGAAGTCGAGGTGCCTCGGCCCCTGGACGCGGTACAGGTGCGGACCTACGTGGAGGAGGGGTACCTGGCGGTCGAGGGGCTGATCAGCGGCACGTCGCTCGCCATGCTGAGCGCTTTCGCACTGACCAGCCCGACCATCACGCCGCCGATCAGCCCCGGCCCTGCGGTTGCGGCGATGGCGGAGAGGTCGTGCAATTCCATGCCTGCTTCGCCCATCACCTCGGCAATCATCGGCGCGATCCGCTCAGCATGCGCGCGCGCTGCGATCTCGGGCACCACCCCGCCATACGGACGATGCGCCTCGTCCTGCGAGGCGATGC
>CAJWOB010000504.1 GCA_913043885.1 uncultured Spirochaetaceae bacterium
AGCCGGTGGAGCTGCCAGCCGCCGTCGACCAAGCGATAGCGGAAGCGGTCGTGGAGTCGGCTGCGCTGCCCCTGCCAGAACTCCATCTCGCCGGGCACCAATCGGTAGCCACCCCATCGTTCGGGGCGGGGCACCGATCCCTCCGGCAGGCGCGCGGATAGCTCGTCGAAGCGTCGCTGTAGCTCGTCGTCGTCGGCCGCCACGGTGCTCTGCGCGGATACGGTCGCCGCGATCTGACTACCGTAGGGGCGCGCCTGGAAGTAGGCGTCGTCCTCCTCCGCGGAGGTGCGCTCTACCGCGCCGCTGACGCGCACCTGGCGGTCCTGCTCGGGCCAGAAGAACAGCAGCGACGCCTGCTTCTCCCTATCGAACTGCTGCCCTTTTGGGCTGGAGCGGTCGGTGAAGAAGGTGAAGCCGCGTTCGTCGGCGCCTCCGAGCAGCACCATCCGCGCCGCCGGGGCTCCGTCGGCTACCGTCGCCAGGGTCATGGCATGCGGCAGCCTGACGCCCACCTTGCGTGCGGCGTCCAACCAGGCGCGGAACTGGTCGATCGGGTCGTCGGCTAGATCGACACGCAGCAGGCGCGGCGCATCGGGGAGCGGTGGGCCATTCACGACGGGGTGTTCACTAGCCGAGCCGACGCTGCTCCTCTTCCAGCCATTCGGCGTCCGGTTTGGGCATCTCCTCGATCTCGCCCAACCCAGCCTCTGACCGCCAGCGGGCCAGTGGGTGCTCGCGATTGGCCTGGGGCAGATCCACTCTGGTGCCGTAGGCCGCCGACTCGAAGATGCCCATGATGATCTCCACCACGTGGCGCCCCTCCTCGCCACCGCACTCGTGTTCCCGCCCCTGGTCGAGGGCCTGCACCCACTCCTCGACGAACCAGTAGTCGCCGTCGGCCATGTGCCGCGTGTCAGCGATCGCCTGGTGAATCTCCAGTACCTCGGCGTAGCTGTCGGGGAACAGCGGCTCGAGCGGTCGCCACTGGTCGAGGCCGTCCGCGGGCAGGACGTGCGGATTGGGCAGGTGCCACGCGCCGTTTACGTGCCACAGCAGCCTACCCTTGGTGCCGTAGAGCTCGACCACGTGGGCGGGCAGCTCGATCTGACCGAAGCGATGCTGCAGCAGGGTGCCGGTAACGCCGTTGTCGAACTGCATGGTGGCGGTGACGTTCTCGCCGACGATGGTGCCGTTGCCGCGGGGGGCGGGCAGCACGTCGTTGGGGGTTATCGCGCGCCCATGGGTGGTGGCGTGGGCGGTGAGGCTGCGCACGTGGCCGCCGAACTTGATGATGCTGGTGAGCACGTGGGTGCCGATCTCCATCAAGCCGAAGCCGCCGTATTAGCCCTTGCCGCGCCGCGACCCTGTCAGGTTGGCGCGCTTTCGCCAAATGGGTCCCGGGCCGGTAGGGTGCGGGGCGTGAGGCTGCTGAGCTCTGAGGTCGTGGACCGCGCGCGTCGCCGCCTGCAACAGCCGGAGCTCGCCGCCTGCAACAGCCGGAGCTCGCCGCCGCGCGAAGGGCGCTTCATCGGGAGACGGACTCGCTGCTCTCGCTCGACCTGCAGCCGCCGAGGGAGCCGGCCGGGTTCTACCACGACTACTTCTGCAACCGGCATGCCGTCGAGCTGACCTTCGACCCCGACCAGCCGGCGCGGCATGTCTGCCCGGTCGATCAGGAGCCCTTTGTCGGTGACAGGTACGACGCGGCGTGGCGCTTCGGCGCCAACCTGCTGCTCGGCAGGGGGGCGTGGCTGCTGGCGGTGCGGTGGCGGCTGGAGGGGGACGAGCGCTGCCGGCAGTGCGCCGAGCAGTTGCTGGCAGGATATGCGGAGCACTACCCGGGGTTTTCGGTCGGCTCGGTCACGTCGGGGGCTGCGCCCGGCAAGGGTCGTGGCCGGGCTACGTACCAATCCCTCGATGAGGCACACCTGCTCCTGGCGCTGGCCCGGGCCTACGACCTGCTCCGAGAGGACGTCCCGCCGTCGTCGCGGGGCCGCTTCTGCCCGCTGCCGCCACCGCCGCCGCCGCCGCCGCCGCCGCCACTCG
>CAJWOB010000505.1 GCA_913043885.1 uncultured Spirochaetaceae bacterium
TGGCGACGTCGCCGCCGGCGATGGCGATGGCGATGGCGACCACCGGTGCCCCATTCGGCGGCAGCGTGTCGGAGAGCGGCGGTGCCTCCTCCTCCAGCGGGGCCACCTGCTCACACGCCGCCAACGGCAGCAGGGCCGCGAGTGCCATTAGCAGGCTCGATCGGACTCCAGCATGGGTGCGGCTGTCGCCGCGGTTGCGTTTCTGTTTCATGTCCACCCTCAACACCCGCGCCGGCGGTGCTGCTTCGTCGCTGACGCTGCCGCCTCGTCTGGGCGCATAGCCCCTGCTGGACAAGGCCCGGCTGTCGCAGGCCCGCCGGCCCTACGCCCGGTCACTTCGTATTGGCTCGCAGCACCGGAGCCGGTACGTTGTCGAGGTGGCCGCACGACTCCCTGCCGCTAGGCGCCTGGCGCTGGCCGGTGTGCTGGCCCTCTCCCCGTTGACGGCCATAGCGACCGATGTGGGCGAAGCCGCGCCGGGTTTCGAGCTGCCCGGCGCCAATACCGCCAGCCAATCGCTGCCCGAGCTTCTGCAGCAGGGTCCAGTCGTGGTGGTGTTCTATTCGGGCTTTCTGGTGAATCCACTGCCGAGCTCAGCCGGTCGAGCTGACTAGACGACAGCAGGAGCTGGCAGAGCTCGGCGCCCAGGTGGTTGCCATCAGCACCGATGACCTCTCCGGTGCGATCCAGATTGCTACGCGGCTGGGAATTCCGTTCCCGATCCTGTACGACCCATCGACCGCCGTGCCAAGCGCCTACAGCGTCTTCGCTCTGCTACGCGACGGCCTGGCGGCGCCGGCAACCTTCGTCATCGACCAGGGCGGCGACGTCCGCTGGCGCTACGTGGGCAGGTACAAGGGCGACCGACCGTCCAGCGGCGAGGTCATCCGGCAGCTGCAGCGGCTGCAGGCCTAGCCGCCGGAGCCCAACACCCACCGCACGCGGGTTCGGCACGCGGCTTCGGGAAGTGTGATTTGACTTCCGCGCTGCCCGGTGCATCATAGCGCTTGCCGCGCGTTCCGCCGGCTGCAGCTGGATGACCGACAGCGACAACGATCTGGACATCAACACGCAGGTCCGGGACTGGGTGGCCGAGCTCGAGAAGGCGGTCGACGACCCGCAGCTGATAGTCGATCAGCGCCTCCTCGAACGCTTCATGTCACTCAACACGAGGTTCGCGAACCTGCACAAGGAGGGCCCCAAGCGGCTCAAACAGGCGCCTTCAGCGCGCAGCCGCCGTCCTGCCGCCAGTGGCGTAGGTAACGCCAGTGGCTCCAAGTCCACGAACCGCGCCGGCGGCGGCTCCAAGAGTCGAGCTACCTCCCCATCCACGTCCCGCGCCAAGAAGACCTCTGGCGGCGCAAGCAAGAAGAAATCCGCCTAGCGGCGCCACCCCGTTGAAGCGCCGGGGACCTCGCGGCGTTGTGCTACTGCGCGAGTGGCGATCCTGCCGGTGACCGCAGAAAGACGCTCAGCACACTGAGCGAGGAGCTGCAGGACTCTCTACTCCGAGTGCGATCACGCAGCCAGCCTGATCATCCAGACGCTGCTGCAGACCTCCCCGATGTCTGCCGTAGCCTGCTGGCCGGCTACGGCAACGCCACCGAGAAGTCGATGCCGGTCTCGCGCTCGGACACCTGCCACATGGCGGCCAGCTCGGCCGGATCTCGCTCAGCCACCGACTTGACCACCGGGGGTCCGCAGGTGCCCCAGCGCGGAGCGTAGAGCTGCCCACCGTCCGCTTCCGGGGCGGTTGCCGCTCGTAGCTGTGACAGCGCGCCACGATCGGGGTCCATCCCGAACAGCTTGGCGGCGCCGTGGAAGAAGCGTTGACTGGGGCCGCCGCCGGTGAGCTCGACGCTGGTGGCCTGTAGGTCGGTGCGGCTCAGCCCAGGTTGGGCGGCGAGAGCCATCGCGCTGGCACCGACGTGCCGTAGCTTCGCGTCCAGGGCGACGGCGAAGTCGAGATTCGCCATCTTCGACCGACCGTACGCGCGCCACGGCTCGTAGCCCTCCCGGAGGTGCGGGTCGTCCGCTGCCATCCG
>CAJWOB010000506.1 GCA_913043885.1 uncultured Spirochaetaceae bacterium
CGAAACCGAACGGGATTAGGGGATCAGTCAGGAGGAGGGACGGAGCCATTCGGAGGAGCGCCTTCGGAGACAGAGCACCAAAACAACATTCTCGCTGGTAGCGTTGCCGACAGGCGGCAACCAACAACCTGGGCCGTTCGATAGGGAGGGTGCCCAGTACCTCGATTACCGGCCTGCTGTGGTCGAGCTCGGTCAACGCCTCGCCGTGGATCGTCGGTGCCACCATCAAACTGCTCTACGACGCCGGCGCCTATTTCTCGTTCCGCAAGGTGCGTCCGGCCGAGGAGCGGCGCTAGCCTGAGACCCCGACGGCCCGGTATGCTCGCCCCGTGAAGATCACCGACATCGAAGTCATTGCGCTCCGCGATCCCGGGGACGGCTCGGTGGCATCCTGGAACGTCGGCGCCGCCGATGCCGGCGTCGCCAGCGGCTACGACCTCACGCTGGTGCGGGTGCACACCGACGAGGGGATTAGCGGCATCGGCCAGTGCGAGGCACCGTCGCTGGTCATCTACGCCGTCGTCGAGAACTCGATGGGGCTGAAGGCGCTATTGCAGGGTGAAGATCCGCGCGAGGTGCAGCGCCTGTGGCAGAAGATGTACAACGCCACCGGTCTGTACGGCCGCCGCGGCGTTACCATGGGTGCCATTGGCGCGGTCGAGACCGCCCTGTGGGACATCGCCGGCAAGGCCGCGGGTGTGCCGGTGCACCGGCTTGCCTGGCGTTCGTTTGCGACCACCGCCACCCCGCCCGAGCCCCCGACCGCGGTCACGCCATACCTGACGGTCTATCCGCCAGGCGACGACATCCCGCAGCTGCGCGAGCGGGTGCAGATGGCGGTCGAAGCCGGGGCCTGCGCGGTCAAAGTGGAGGAGTGGCCGGGGCAGTTTGCCAACGTCGACCTGAAGACCGACGTCGCGGTGGTCGAGGCGGCCCGTGAGGTGCTCGGCGACGATCGCGAGCTCATGATCGACGTGCAGAACCGCTGGCGGGATGTCGGCCAGGCACTGCAGTCCATCAAGGCGATCGAGCAGTACCGGCCCTACTTCATCGAGGCGCCGCTACCGGCCGACAACGTCGAGGGGTACGCGCGCCTTGCGGCTGCCACCGACGTGCGCATCGCCGTCGGCGACTGGGGCTTCGCCGGCCGCCACGAGTTCGCAGACCTGCTGCGCCGCGGCCGGGTGGACGTGGTGCAGCCTAGCGCAGTTCGGGCCGGCGGCATCCACGAGATCCTCAACGTCGCCGAGGATGCGTACCGCCACGGCGCGCTGTGCATCCCCCACACCTGGTGTCACGTGGTCGGGGCTGCAGCCGAGATCCAGGTGGCGGCCATTAGCCCGGTCACCCCATTCATCGAATTCCCAATGGCCTTTCCGGCTTCGGATGCGATCTCGAACCTGCTGGAGCCGGCGCTCCAGCTACGGTCGGACGGGACGTTCGAGGTCCCCGACCGACCCGGGCTCGGCTTCGAGCTGAACGAGGAGGTGGTCGGCCGCTTCAGGGTCGAGCCCTACTGATGGCCCCGGCCGACAGCCCTGACGCGGTCGTCGAGGGACAGATCATCACCGTCCGCGGCCCTATCTCCCCGGCCGAGCTGGGCTTCACCCTGCCTCACGAGCACGTAATGGCCGACTTCATCGGGGTGGAGGAGACTGGGCCCCACCGATATCAGCGGTCGGAGGTGGTCCGCACCATGCTCCCCCACCTGGAAGCCGCTGTTGCCCGGGGAGTGCGCGGCTTCGTCGACTGCACTCCGATGTACCTGGCGCGGGACGTGCACGTGTTGCGCGAGCTCGTAGACCGCACCGGCCTCCACATCCTCACCAACACCGGCCAGTACAAGGAGCCATTCCTACCCCGCAAGACGCTGGAATCGACGCCAGACGAAGATTGCCGAGGGTTGGATCGGCGAGGCGACCGGCGGTATCGATGGCACCGACATTCGCCCCGGATTCGTCAAGACGGCGGTCCAGCTCCCTGTGGTCGCAGCCGCAGCCGCAGCCGCAGCCGCAGCCAGCGCCGCCGACCCGCCAGC
>CAJWOB010000507.1 GCA_913043885.1 uncultured Spirochaetaceae bacterium
CCGCCGCCGCTGCCGCCAGCGCCGCTAACGGTAGCGCCCGAACTGGTCCACCAGCTCCGGCAGCCTGGCGATTCGCTCCCAGGGCGCGTCCGGGGGCACCTGGTTCCCGGCGGCGAGGATCAGCTGCGGCGACGCTTCCTTGAGCTGTAGCCAGTCGCGCACCGCAGCGTCGAAGGCGGCGTCGCTGCCGGTCCTGCTGAATACCGTCGGCGGGATGCCTCCGGAGAGGATCATTTCGCCGCCCGCCTGCCGGCGTGCCTCGGCCGGGGTCAGCCGGAACATCGGTGCCGGCGTCGCCGCGTCGACACAGTCGACACCGGATTCCCGTAGGTTCCGCAGGCAGCCATCCATCTCGCCGTCGACGTGAACCGCCAGATACTTGTCGCGTTGGTGCAGCCTGCGCGCCACCTCGGTGTAGTAGCTGCGTGAGTAGCGATCGTAGCGCTCGGGGGTCTGCACGTTGCCGTCCATGTTGTCGGTGATGAACAGCACATCGAACGGTCCGTCGATGATCGTGTCGAGGATGCGGAGGTTGGCAGCGTTCACCGCCTCGATGAGCTGAGCCGTAGCCTCGGGCGCGATGGCGTACACCGTCTTCTCGATGCCGAAGTTGCGGCTTATCAGATAGCGGAGGCCCGAGTATGGCAGCGGCATGTAGATGAAGGCGCGCTCGGCGTGGGCACCTCCACCCGCTGGCGATGCAGGAACTGCTCGAAGACGTGTTGATTCTCGAGCCCCCGGGACCCCAGGGCAAACCCGGCTCTCAGCTCGCCAACCACCACTAACGGTACGAAGATCTCGGCACGGTTCGGAACACCCCGACTACCGCAGGTTCACCGCCCACGAAGTCGCGGTACCGGTTGGTGTCGATGACGATCTCTACCGACACAGCTCCGCGTCCGCGTCGTCCTGGTCTCGGATCGCCTGCTCGAACGCCTCGTCGGCGCACCAAGTGCCGGCCAGGTCGTCGAGGTCGTCGTACGACGTCTCAGCGGCGGTAACTCCGAGCCCCTGCTTGATTACCTCGATAGTGGCCTGGTTCAAGCTTATGCGTCGGCGCCGCGCTCGCTCGCGCAGCGCGTGATCTACTGACTCGGGGACGTTGCGGAGGGTGTATTGCCTCGTGCCTGCACTCCAGCAGTCACTGTGGGCAGATAGTGCATTCATGGCAAACCACAAGGCCCGCACCACACGCGGGCGCCACCGGGTGGTCTGGACCGGCGGCCGCTCAGCTCCTGGCAAGCCGCCAGTGGCTCACAGCTTGTCGGAACGGTACGGCTTCGCTCTCTACGACGGCGACGCCCGCATCCAGTCTGCTGGGCGGGAGAGTCGATCCTGCGGAGTCAGTGTTCTATTCGCCACGCCTGAGTGATAGGCGTCGAGGAGACCGTCGAAGCGGTCGACGAGCTCCTGCACCTCGACTTCCGCGGAGACGGCTAACCACCGGTCGGGGCGTCGGCGACCACCTCCGGCAGCACCTCCCGCGCCGCACTCAGCAGACGGTCGATGTCGCCATCGCTGTGGGCGGCGGACAGGTAGATCTTCTCGTACGGGCTCACGAACAGGCCGCGCTTGATCAGCTCGATGCCGAAGCGGTACGCACGCTGTTTGTCCGCCCGCAGCATGCTGCCGTAGTCGACGATCTCCGGCTCCTCGGTGAACAACACCTGCAGCACCGGGCCCTCGCCGCCGACCAGCAACGGTATGCCGAGCTCGCGGCCCATGCCGGCGATCTCGGTTGCTATCCGTTGTCCCATGGCGTGGAGGCGCGGATAGGTGCCCTCCTCGGCCAACACGTCCAGCACAGCCAGCCCAGCGGCGGCGCCGGCCGCGTACCCGCCGAAGGTCCCGGACACGACCGTCCGCTGCGGGTGGTCGGCCGGACGCCACGGGTCGGTTACCGATAGCACCTCGGCGGAGCCGCAAATCGCGGCAATCGGCAGTCCGCCGGTGATCGTCTTGCCGTACGTGGCGACGTCCGGCAGCACGCCGTAGCGCTCCTGGGCGCCACCCCACGCCAGCCGAAACCCGGTC
>CAJWOB010000508.1 GCA_913043885.1 uncultured Spirochaetaceae bacterium
GGTGTGGAATTCAAAGACGTCGAGGTGCCGGCGCCCGGTCCTGATCAGATACTGGTGGATGTCAAAGCTGCGGGACTCAACCGGGCAGATCTCACGGTGGCCGCGGGGGCTTCGCACGGCGCTATCGGTGGACCGGGGACTATCGTCGGCATGGAGTTTTCCGGCGATGTCTTGGAAGTCGGTGCAAACGTCACCACGGTCGGAGCGGGTGAGCGGGTCATGTGCGCTGGCGGTGGCGGCTACGCCGAGCAGGTGGCGGTCGACGTGCGCCACCTCATGCCGCTTCCCGAGTCGCTAACCACGTTGGAGGGGGGTGCGGTGGCGGAGGCGTTCCTTACCGCCTACGTCAACCTGTTTGTGGAGGCGGGGTTGCGACGCGGCGAGCGGCTGCTGATTCACGGCGGCGCCAGCGGCGTCGGCACCGCCGCCATCCAGCTGGCGGTGCACGAGGGCATCACGGTGTGCGTGACCGCCCGCTCCGCACGGAAGCTGGACGCCTGCCGGTCGCTGGGGGCGAGCGTCGCCGTCAATCACATGGAATCTGACTGGCCAGCGGCGGTTACCGCAGCAACCGAGGGCGGGGTGGACGTGGTGCTGGACTGCGTCGGCGGCTCCTATCTGGAGCGCAACGTCGCCGTGCTGCGACCGCGCGGGCGGCTGGTGTGCATCGGCCTGATTGGCGGCTCGAGTGGCGAGCTACCCGTTGGCGAGCTGATGCGGCGCCGGCTGCGGCTGATCGGTTCGGTGCTGCGCTCGCGAAGTGCCGACGAGAAGGCGGAGATCGTAGCCGGCTTCGAGCAGAGGTTCGGCACCGCGCTCGCCGCGCGCGACGTGGCCCCGATCATCCACGCGCAACTGCCCATCCAGCGCGTCGAGGAGGCGCATCGGTTGGTGGAGCGGTTCGACAACGTGGGTAACGTGGTGCTGGCGGTCCGCTAGCCTATAGCGCTAGGTCGTCCACTCCACGCCGAGCCGCTCCCCGGCCGCCACCAGTCCGTCCCATACCCGGTCGTCGACGGGGACGCCCTCGTCTTTGGCCCCCTCCCTGGCCTCCGCCTCCGGCAGACCCGGGTACTGCACCCGCTCGTGGCCAGGCGCCGGCGCGCTGGCGAGCACCCGCGCCACGATTGTCTCGGCGTGGCTGGCGAAAGCGCCGACGCCGGCACCGGCGGACGGGGCGCCGAAGGAATCGGCGCGGGTCAGCCAGAAGGTGACGCCCTGGTGGCGCATCAGCGTGGGCGCTGTCCCGTCGGCAGCGAAGGCGTCGGCACCGGCGAGCGCTCGCCCCAGTAGCTCTGCGGCCAGCATCAGGCCGTAGCCCTTGTGCGCGCCATGCTCGCCACCGAATGGCAGGTAGGCGCCGCCGGCGGCGAAGTCCGCCGGGTCGGTGCTCGGCACCCCGTCGGTGTCGACGATCGACCACGGTGGCAGTGACTCCCCCCGCACCTCTGCCTGCTTGACCTTGACGCCGGAGAGGGCGGTGGTGGCGAAGTCGACGACCAGCGGCGGCCGGTCGCCCAGGGGCACGCCGATCGCCAGCGGATTGGTGTCGAGTGCCGCGTCCCGCCCGCCGAAGGGGACGGCGCGGGGCGTTATCGCACCGTAGCCGCCACCCCAGACCAGACACGCCATGTCCGCCGCGCAGGCGCGCTCGACGTAGTGGCCCAGGCGGCCAATGTGATTGGCGCGCACCAGCCCCACCAGCGCGAGGCCGGCATCCGCCGCCAGCGCGATCCCGCGATCGACCGCGTGCTCAGCGGCCACCTGGCCGAAGCCCCGGCCGCGCCGCATCGTGCACGCGGCAGAAGGTGCGGCGCCGCGACCCTAGAATGGTCGGGTGACCTACGTGATTGCCCTCCCGTGTGTCGATGTCAAAGACCGTGCGTGCATCGACGAGTGCCCCGTCGACTGCATCTACGAGGGCGACCGGATGCTCTACATCCACCCCGACGAGTGCGTGGACTGCGGCGCCTGAAGACTCTCTCCGGCCTGTGATCAACAGACCTGGGGCTGCCACCCCAGGCTAAC
>CAJWOB010000509.1 GCA_913043885.1 uncultured Spirochaetaceae bacterium
TCGCCGTCGCCACCCGATCCACATGGATCTTCGCGGCGATGGTGAACAGCAGATAGGCCGAGCTCACCGCCAGGCCCCAGTGGTTCCAGCGCCACCGCGCCCGCCTGGCCAGCAGGCTGCCTGCCAGGCCGACGACTAGGGGCAGAGTGTAGGTCGGATCGATGATGAACAGCGTCGACCAGGTCGTCGGCGCCAGAGGAAGCGGCCAGAGCAGCTGCGTGCCGTAGACCGTGAGTCCATCCAGCAGGGCGTGGGTAACCAAACTGAGGATCGCCAGCAGCCAGCGGCGGAATCGGAACGGATAGCTGGCCGGCTGCGCGCGGCCGATGCCCCAGGCGACAGCCGGCGCCGCCAGCAGGTGCATCAGCAGCGAGTGGCTGGCGCTGCGGTGCTTCGTGAAGTCGTCGACGTCGCTGCCGAGGGGGACAAAGACATCCAGGTCGGGAACGGTGGCGACAACCGCGCCCCAGAGCATCGCCTTGGGACCGATCTGACGCCCCATCACAGCGTAACCGACCGCGGCGCCGAGGGCGGCCTGGGTCAGGGAATCCATCGTTGCGGCTCAGGCAGGAGCAGCGAACAGACCTTGCAGGTAATCCTGGCGATAGTCGAATATCCGGTTGAGCTGACGGCGCACGAACAGGGCGTGGGCCGCCCGCCCGAGCACTCCGAAGGGCAGGGCGTAGTGTACGGTGTCTTCGGTCTCGACACCATCGCCCACCGGCATGAAGCGATGCTCGTGATACCAGAAGCGGTAGGGACCGGCGCGCTGCTCGTCAATGAAGCAGTGGGGCGGATCCACGTGTTTGATCTCAGTGATCCAGTCGACGTGGTTGCCCGGCGGCAGCCTCAGGCGGTACGTGATGATCATCCCCTCCACCATCCGCTCAGGGATCTCTGAGGTAATGCTGATACCAAGCTCCGGTGGGGTGATCTGTTCGAGGTTGCGCGGGTTGGAAAAAAAGGTCCACGACTGCTCGGGACTAATCGGAAGGTGCTGGCGGCGATGCAGACGATAGACCTTCACGTCGCGCTCGAGCGCAGGCCGTTGTAGTGCTCGGCCGCCGGAACGGCGGCCAGCCCGAACCAGGCGGTGTAGCGCTCCCTGTTCGCCGCCAGCTCCACCTCCACCTCGGCCGCATCCATCCACCGCCAGTCCATAACCTCCTCCTCGTTCGGTGCCACCGCACCGTCGTAACGGCCGACAAAGACGTGGTCGAGCTCGTGCTCGTACATGCCTTCGCCAACCTGCGCCCGGTAGATAAAATTGAAGGCGCGGCTGGCCTCGCAGCGAATCCCCATCTCCTCGCAGCCTCGGAGCAGTACCCGCCCCGAAAGCAATCATAGGCCGGGGCGCATGCGCCGGTCTCGGCGTCAAAGGCGCCGCCGGCATCGGTACAGACCTGTTCGGCGTAGGCATCGGTGGGCACGATGGTGTCTTCATCGTCAATGGCGACATCCACCGAGAGATTGGGCTCACAGGCATCGCCGGCTTCGTTGACCGCCGTGCCCTCGGCGCAATTGAGCGGAGTCACTGACGCTGCGCCCTCATCGAAGGCGGCCTGGTTGTCCGTTGTGATGTCCACCGAAGCGACGCCAGCTGCGTGACCTTCTTCCCGAGCGGCCGCCAGGGCTGCCTCGGTATCAGCACCGGCTGTGTCGGCAACAATCTCACCGGCCGCGTTCACCGACAGGCCCTCGGACAGATTGGGCTCACAGGCGTCACCGGCGGCGCCTAAAACCGTACCTGCGCCACAATTGATGGTGGGCGCATTGGTCTCTTCGCCTTCACAGGCCAAAAGGCCAAGGGCCAACATGCATATCCAAGGTGTCTTGCTGAACATCGATTCTCCTCCGGGCAGTGTCGCTATGGGTAGTACCACACCCCCACGACTCAGAAAATGTCGGTCTAAGCGCATTGTGTTCAGTTGGCTTCATGGAGGTCTAAGCCGGGTTGTGCGTGAAGAGAGCGTTACGAGAGGCACAGAACCGTGTGCCAAGTGGTCGCACGCAGTCTTGCCCGAG
>CAJWOB010000510.1 GCA_913043885.1 uncultured Spirochaetaceae bacterium
GCGGGCTCCGGCGCTGCCGAGGCGGGTATCACGACGGCCGGTCTCGACGCGGATGTGATCGACGTTCGCTTCATGGGGGAGCGCTGGGAGGTAACGGCAAGCGTCGGTGGCCGGCGGCTGATCGCCCATGCCGACCCGTCTCTGCCGCTGGCGGCCGGCGACCGGGTGCGACTGATGCTGCGGCCGCTGCGCTTCCTGCGGCCGCTACTCTGAAGATTCGGCGCGGACGAAACGGGCGAAGCTCACCGGCAACGCTGCCGTTCGGCTGCTTGTGCCCACCCGCAGCGAGATCTCCTCGTCAGACCGCTCGAGTACCATTACCGGCGTTCCGGGCTTGAGGCTCAGCTGCTCGAGTCTCCTCATGAGCGCATCGTTCTCCTCGGCGTCTTCGGTAATGCGGACGACGGTAAGCGTAGCGCCGACCTCCGACTCGCTGAGCCGAGGCGCTTGCAGAAGCCGCTGCTCGTCCTCCGATCCTGGAAACGGGTTGCCGTGCGGGCAGGTGGTGGGTCTGCCCAGCAGCTCGAACAGATGCTGCTCCAGGCGTGGCGACAGCGAGTGCTCAAGTCGATTGGCCTCTTCGTCCACGTCCACCCAATCGAAGCCGAGCTCATCCACCAGCAGCCGCTCCAGCAGGTAGTGACGGCGGATGGTGCGCTCCGCCCGCGTTCGCCCCTCGGCGGTAAGGCTGACGCCGTCCTCCGGGTCGAGGCGCACCAGACCACGGTGCTCTAGCCGGCGCAGCGCCTGAGAGACCGCCGCCGCAGATACCGCCAGTCGTTCGGCAATCCGCGCGCCGACGACCGGCCTCCCCTCGCGCAGCAAGAGGTAGAGCTGAATCAGATACGCGCTCTCGGTTGCGAAGGAACTCGCTTCGGTCCGCTCAGTCATAGTGGCCCAACACCCTATCACGCCGGGCGGCCAGCTTGACGGGGTCGCCGTGGTGACGTACCAACCCCGCATGCTCACACATAGCATCGAGGCCGCTGGTAGCGAGGGAGCAGCTCGGTGAGTGGCGCCGCTAGATTCGACTTCACCGGCAGTGTGGTGCTGGTCACCGGCGGGTCGGATGGTATCGGTCTGGCCATCGCCCGCGCCTTCCAGCGCACCGGTGCTGAGGTAACCATCACCGGTACCCGCGCCGCGCCGGCCGACTACGACCACCCCCTCGACGGCCTGCGCTATCAGAAGCTACTGGTGGAGGACTGCGCCAGCGTCCGCGAGGTGGTGGCTGCCCAGCAGCGCCTCGATGTGCTGGTGAACTGCGCCGGCATGACCCTGCGCGAGAGGGAGCACGAGCAGGAGGGGTTCGAGCACGTGGTGCAAGTGAACCTTTCTGGCAGCAACTGTGCGGCGCGGGCGGCATTCCCGCTGCTACGCGACACCGGCGGCTGCGTGGTGAACATCGCCTCGATGTCCAGCTACTTCGGTTGGCCGCGCACCCCCGCCTATGGTGCCAGCAAGACGGCCATCATCTCGCTCACCAAGTCACTGGCATCCGCCTGGGCAAAGGACGGCGTGCGGGTGAACGCCATCGCGCCGGGATTCATCGCCACCAAGCTCACCGCGAGAGTGCGGGAGGATGAACAGCTGGCGGCCACTATCCTCGGGCGCACCCCGGCCGGGAGGTTTGGCGAGCCAGACGAGATCGCCGGTGCCGCACTGTGGCTGAGCTCCGCCGCCGCCGCGTTCGTCACCGGGGTAACGGTGCCGGTGGACGGGGGATTCGCCGCCAGCGGGCTGTAACGGGGGTCCACCGTGCGCCGCCGTGCGCGGTCGCGCGCGCCGACGCACGCGACGGCGACCGTGGCCAGGCGCGCGAACGCTTCGAGGAACTCGCGGAAGGTCAGGCCCTCCGCGTCGAGCCGCAGCGAGTCCGGCTGCCGCGAGCACACGAACACGCAGTTGAGCGCCTCCGCGGGCACGCTCATGCCCGGGATCTGGCTGAAGCACTTGAGCATGTCGCGCACGCCCATGGTCTTGCGCGCGACACCGGGCGCCGGCCGGTCCATCGGC
>CAJWOB010000511.1 GCA_913043885.1 uncultured Spirochaetaceae bacterium
GACCAGGTTCTGCATTATCTCCTTTACAGGAGACTGGCTGTTTCCCACTTCCGAGAACCGCACCATCGTTCACGCATTGAATGCCGCCGCAGCGAACGTGAGCTTTGTTGAAATCGAGAGCGACAAAGGACACGATGCCTTTCTGCTCGATGAACCCGAGATGTTCGAGATAATACGGGGATTCCTGAGGGGCGCCGCGGAACATTGGAGCGGCACAACCCAGTGAGTTCCGGCCCGACATCTGATCCCGGGAGCAACATCCGGGTCGACCTTTTGCTGATCGCTGACATGATTGACACGGGTTCGCGTGTGCTGGACGTCGGGTGCGGCGACGGCGCCGCCGTCGGAGAGCTGGCCCTGATGTTTCACGATGGACGGCTGGTCCAGGAGCGGTCGACCGAGGTCGAGCGGCACATGGTCTCGCGCTTCCTCAGCAGCGGCCAGCGGCAGTCGCTACAGCAGTGGCAGGCTGGCAGCCCGGTGTCGACCGCCCGCTGGACCTACGACGCAGCTGGCGCCGTTATCGACGAGGTGGTGGTCGATCACGCAGCGGCTACCAGGACACATGTGGACCACGACGAACAGGGCCGGGCGTCGCTGCAGCGAACCTGGTCGACGGGCGGCGGGAGCGAAGGCGACGCCGAGACCCTGCTCGAAGAGCGCTGGTTCGGGTGGAGTGCCGATGGCGAGCTGCTCAGCGAGCGGGCGGTGAGCGATCGCGGCGTGGAGGTGTGGGAGTATCGTTACGATGCGAACGGCGCTCGCGTAGCGGAGCAGTACTCGCTGCGGGGTGCCCTGGTGCGCAGCACCGAGTATCTCCCCGACGACGCCCGCACCGACACCCTCTATCGGAATGGCTGGCCGGCTCTCCGCGTGTTCTGGCAGGGAGACGAGCGGGTGGGCGAAGAGCTCATTAGCGACGATGGGTGAGGCTGGCGTTGCGCTGCGCGCTGCTCTGCGCCGGGTGCTCGGCCGCACCCGCTCGCATCCTGCTACGACGGTGCTCGCTATCTCAGGAGTGACCAGCGGTGTGGCTGCCCTGTTGGTGGTGTTGGCGGTGATGAACGGGCTGCAGCTCAACACCATCGAGGACATCCTCGAGGTGAGCTCCTACCACCTCCGCCTGGCTCCGGTGCGGGACGGCAGCTTGTCCGCTCGTACCGGTGCCCGGTTGGCTTCGCTGCCGGAGCTACAGGCGGTGGTGCCGTTCTATGATGTGCAGTCGCTGGCAAGCGGCGAGCGGTCCCCCACGGTGATCCCTCTACAGGTGCGGTTGCTCCCCGCCGACGTCGCCGAGCGGGACCGAGAGCTGTTCGCACACGCACGCCTGACCCAGGGTGCCATCGACCTGTCGCCGTCCGGCGGCATTCTTATCGGCTGGGAGGCAGCCCGCCTGCTGCGGGTGACCGTGGGTGACCGTGTGCAGCTGTCGACCTTGGCAGCCGGGCCAGCGTTGCAGCCGGTGACCGGTGGGCTGGAGGTTACCGGTACGTTCCAGACCCGCTACCGGCCTCTCGACGCGGGTTGGGCATTCACATCGCCAGCGCTCTGGGAGCAGCTGGCGGGCGCCGCGCCTCCGGACGTCACCTACGGCATCAAGCTGATGAACCCGTTCGCGATCGCCGACGCCGTGGCGGCGGTAACCGCGGTCCTGGAGACGGAGGGGTGGGCCCCCGACCAGTACCGCCTCGACACCTGGCGTTCGTTCAATCGCGCTTTCTTTGGTGCGCTCCGCGTCGAAAAGCTGTTGATGGCGGTCCTGGTGGGGATGATCTTCCTGGTAGTGTCGTTCGGCATCTTGCAGGCGCTACGCCGCCGGGTGGTCGAGCGCACCGAGGAGATAGGGCTGCTCCTCGCGCTGGGGGCTCGCCCCTGGTCGGTGCAGCTTGCGTTCGTGCTGGAGGGCGCCGCCATCGGCGTGGCCGGCAGCGTCGCCGGTACCGCCCTAGGACTGGCCATCTCCAGCAACTTCGCCGGCGTGCTCGCCCTGGTCGAGCGGGCGGCGGGCGCGGTGG
>CAJWOB010000512.1 GCA_913043885.1 uncultured Spirochaetaceae bacterium
GGCCGAGCTGGAGGCTCGCCGCTGGCCCGCCGACCCAGGCCGCTGGGCCGGCGCCGACCGCCGCCCGCTCGCTCCACCGGCTCCGTTGCATGGCGCCGTGTATGCGGTGGGGCGAGGTAACAACGGCGCCGACGCGTTGGTGATGGCACGTCACGCCCACGCCCACGGTGCACGCGACCTCCGCGTGCTGCAGGTGGGCAAGCCGCCCGCCGACGGCACCCCCGCCGCGGTGCACCTCGACGCCGTTCGCCGGCTCGGCCTGAGGGTGGACGTGGTCGGCGATGATGCGGCAGGCGGCGGGGTCGCTGCGGCGCTGCAGCCGGCGCCGCTGGTGGTCGATGGCATCTGCGGCACCGGGATACGGGGAAGGTTGCGTGGCGCGGCCCGGGATATGGTTCGCGCCATCAACGGCTGCGACGCCGCGGTGGCCGCCGTGGACGTGCCCAGCGGCATGCATGACGGCGAGGATGGCGAGGTGGGTGAGTGCGTGCGCGCACAGCTGACGCTGGCGATGGGGGCGCCCAAGCGCTGCCTCTACCTGCCGGCCAATCGCATGGCATCCGGCGAGGTGGTGGTGCTCGACTGCGGATTCCCCCCTGAGCTGCTGCGCCCGGAGCACGCCCGCGGCAGGCTGTTGGAGTTCGGCGCTCTGCCTGCGACGCTGCCGCGCATCGGCGACGACGCCCATAAGGGCGTGCGGGGACACGTGGCGCTGCTCGGAGGGGCACGCGGACCGGCCGGCGCCGTCCGCCTCGCCGCGGAGAGTGCCGGACGGACGTCTGCGGGCCTGGTGACCGTGATTACCGACGCGGAAGTGGTCGACGTCATGGCACCGACCCTGCCGTCGGCCATGTGGCGCCCCCTTGCCGACCCGTCAGGCGGCGACCTGAGCCGTGTCCTCGCCCCTTGCGACGCCGTCGCGGTCGGGCCCGGATGGGGGCAAAGCGACCAGCGACTCGAGCTGCTGCGCGCGGTACTGGCGGTGGTCGAGCAGGCCGCCGGCTCGGCGGCGCCGGCTGGCGGCTGCGACCGGGGGGTCATCGACGCCGATGGGCTGAATCTACTGGCCACACTGCGGGGCGAGGAGGGTGGCTGCTGCGACCTCGGTGGGCGCTGGGTTCTGACGCCGCATCCCGCCGAGCTGGCGCGCCTGTCGCGAACCAGCGTCGCCGCGATTCTGGCCGCACCGGACCAGGCCGCGGCCCAGGCGGCAGCCGAGTGGAACGCAACCGTGGTGCTCAAGGGGCATGTGACGGTCGTCTCCGACCGCGACCACGACCGATTCTTGGACGCACCCAACGCCGCTCTGGCCACCGGCGGGAGCGGCGACGTGCTGGCTGGGGTGGTTGCGTCACTGTTGGCCGGCGGGGCCTCGCCGGTTCAGGCCGCACAGGGCGCCGTCCTGCTGCACGCCGCCGCTGCGCGGCTGGCACGCCGCGAACGGGGGTGGTTTCTCGCCGAGGAGCTGCCGATCTACCTGGGCCGCTGTGCCGAGCGCGCCGCCGCAGAGGGCGCGGTCTTCGGCTGATGGCCCGTGACGGTGCCCCGCCGCCGGGGGCGGCGGGGCCGCGGCGGGGCAGGCAGGCAAGGGGGAAGGCGCAGGCGCGGTCGGTACTCCCCGACGTGCCGGCCGGCTTTCACTATGACCGCGGACGTCGGCTGGCGATGCCGAGCGCGCCCGGGGCGGCGCGGCCGCGCGGCTGGCTACGCGGCAACCGTGGCCTGCGTATCCTCCTGCTGGACGTGGTTATCATCGGCATCTTGGTGGTCGTGGCAGCGCGCCTGATCCAGGGAGAGGCGGCCGCAGACCGCGTGGATGAGTTCGCCCTACGCGCCGAGACGCAGCAGCGGTCCGGTGCCACCATCCTGACGCTTATCGTCAGCAATGAGCGGATCTTCGGGCGGTCGAGCCAGGAGCAGGTGGTGGCCCGGGTCAGCGGGATTGGCCGGAGCGACGGCTTGGCTGGCGGCGACGCGGTGCGGCTGGCGGCAGATCTGCCGCGGCG